>NZ_CAWUDN010000431.1:0-64 GCF_963920915.1 Nostoc sp. PCC 9305 | reverse complement strand
CCCACCCCCAACCCCTCCCCGCAAGCGGCTATCCATTACCCGCATCTTTCTTAACATTGTTGTA
>NZ_CAWUDN010000430.1:0-64 GCF_963920915.1 Nostoc sp. PCC 9305 | reverse complement strand
ATTGTGGGGTGGGCATCTTGCCATTGGTGTCAAGTTAAGGCATCAGCCCAGATGTTAAGCGAGG
>NZ_CAWUDN010000429.1:0-64 GCF_963920915.1 Nostoc sp. PCC 9305 | reverse complement strand
TGGGCATCTTGCCATTGGTGTCAAGTTAAGGCATCAGCCCAGATGTTAAGCGAGGTTGCAGCGT
>NZ_CAWUDN010000428.1:0-65 GCF_963920915.1 Nostoc sp. PCC 9305 | reverse complement strand
AAGAAATTACCACTCTCAGGGGGCATAGCGATTCGGTCAACAGCGTCGTCTTCAGACCGGATGGT
>NZ_CAWUDN010000427.1:0-65 GCF_963920915.1 Nostoc sp. PCC 9305 | reverse complement strand
TACGGTGTATACACAAGTCTTTGAGAGTTGCCTCACAGCGTTTAGATCCCCCCTAGCCTTAAAAA
>NZ_CAWUDN010000426.1:0-65 GCF_963920915.1 Nostoc sp. PCC 9305 | reverse complement strand
GATAGGTGACAGGTGATAGGTGACAGGTGATAGGTGACAGGTGATAGGTGACAGGTGATAGGTGA
>NZ_CAWUDN010000425.1:0-66 GCF_963920915.1 Nostoc sp. PCC 9305 | reverse complement strand
TTATCTCCGTTAACGAGTCTTTGAACCGGATGAATCCACCTTTTATCTCCGTTAACGAGTCTTTGA
>NZ_CAWUDN010000424.1:0-66 GCF_963920915.1 Nostoc sp. PCC 9305 | reverse complement strand
GGCGGGCAAGATGCCATTGGTGTCAAGTTAAGGCATCAGCCCAGATGTTAAGCGAGGTTGCAGCGT
>NZ_CAWUDN010000423.1:0-67 GCF_963920915.1 Nostoc sp. PCC 9305 | reverse complement strand
CTACACCGACAGCTACACCGACAGCTACACCGACAGCTACACCGACAGCTACACCGACAGCTACACC
>NZ_CAWUDN010000422.1:0-67 GCF_963920915.1 Nostoc sp. PCC 9305 | reverse complement strand
TAGACCTCTTGCAAAAGTCCCTAACACCCCACCCCCAACCCCTCCCCGCAAGCGGGGCTACGGTGTA
>NZ_CAWUDN010000421.1:0-67 GCF_963920915.1 Nostoc sp. PCC 9305 | reverse complement strand
AAATAAATTATCCAATATTGTGGGGTGGGCATCTTGCCATTGGTGTCAAGTTAAGGCATCAGCCCAG
>NZ_CAWUDN010000420.1:0-69 GCF_963920915.1 Nostoc sp. PCC 9305 | reverse complement strand
GAACTTATGGGAGTAGCTACAGAACTTATGGGAGTAGCTACAGAACTTATGGGAGTAGCTACAGAACTT
>NZ_CAWUDN010000419.1:0-69 GCF_963920915.1 Nostoc sp. PCC 9305 | reverse complement strand
TGTTAAGAAAGATGCGGGTAATGGATAGCTTTTTTAAGGGGGGTTAGGGGGGATCTAAACGCTGTGAGG
>NZ_CAWUDN010000418.1:0-69 GCF_963920915.1 Nostoc sp. PCC 9305 | reverse complement strand
TACCAGCGCCTGCTCCAGCGCCTGTACCAGCGCCTGCTCCAGCGCCTGTACCAGCGCCTGCTCCAGCGC
>NZ_CAWUDN010000417.1:0-69 GCF_963920915.1 Nostoc sp. PCC 9305 | reverse complement strand
TCCACCTTTGAACTGGATGAATCCACCTCAGAACTCCGTTCATCCACCTTTGAACCGGATGAATCCACC
>NZ_CAWUDN010000416.1:0-70 GCF_963920915.1 Nostoc sp. PCC 9305 | reverse complement strand
GTTCCCCCTTTTTTACTATCCATTACCCGCATCTTTCTTAACAAACAGACAAAATACTTAAAATTAGACC
>NZ_CAWUDN010000415.1:0-71 GCF_963920915.1 Nostoc sp. PCC 9305 | reverse complement strand
GTCAGCGATGTCTTTGACGTAGGGTTTGGCAGCCTCCCCCAGATTTCCCAATGCCTCTGCTGCACCGGAAC
>NZ_CAWUDN010000414.1:0-71 GCF_963920915.1 Nostoc sp. PCC 9305 | reverse complement strand
CCCTAAATCCCCCTTAAAAAGGGGGACTTTGACTCTGGTTCCCCCTTTTTTAAGGGGGGTTAGGGGGGATC
>NZ_CAWUDN010000413.1:0-71 GCF_963920915.1 Nostoc sp. PCC 9305 | reverse complement strand
CTCATTAATGGAGTTCAAAGACTCATTAATGGAGTTCAAAGACTCATTAATGGAGTTCAAAGACTCATTAA
>NZ_CAWUDN010000412.1:0-71 GCF_963920915.1 Nostoc sp. PCC 9305 | reverse complement strand
TTGAGTTTTACCCACTTGACAAGACTCTATTTTTCTTAACTTGACACCAATGGCAAGATGCCCACCCCACA
>NZ_CAWUDN010000411.1:0-72 GCF_963920915.1 Nostoc sp. PCC 9305 | reverse complement strand
AACCCCTCCCCGCAAGCGGCTATCCATTACCCGCATCTTTCTTAACATTGTTGTAAGGCAGACTGTGAGGGA
>NZ_CAWUDN010000410.1:0-73 GCF_963920915.1 Nostoc sp. PCC 9305 | reverse complement strand
ACTCGGAAGTTGAGCCTCTGAACTCGGAAGTTGAGCCTTTGAACTCGGAAGTTGAGCCTCTGAACTCGGAAGT
>NZ_CAWUDN010000409.1:0-75 GCF_963920915.1 Nostoc sp. PCC 9305 | reverse complement strand
GGTGGATTCATCCGGTTCAAAGGTGGATGAACGGAGTTCTGAGGTGGATTCATCCGGTTCAAAGGTGGATGAACG
>NZ_CAWUDN010000408.1:0-75 GCF_963920915.1 Nostoc sp. PCC 9305 | reverse complement strand
TTAGATCCCCCCTAACCCCCCTTAAAAAAGGGGGGAACCAGAGTCAAAGTCCCCCAATTTATCGGGGGATTTAGG
>NZ_CAWUDN010000407.1:0-75 GCF_963920915.1 Nostoc sp. PCC 9305 | reverse complement strand
AGGTGGATGAACGGAGTTCTGAGGTGGATTCATCCGGTTCAAAGGTGGATGAACGGAGTTCTGAGGTGGATTCAT
>NZ_CAWUDN010000406.1:0-75 GCF_963920915.1 Nostoc sp. PCC 9305 | reverse complement strand
TTAGGGGTTGCTGAAAAATAAAGAAAAGGTGACAGTATCTAAATTATTAGACTCTAGAAGTATATTCAGGTGCAA
>NZ_CAWUDN010000405.1:0-76 GCF_963920915.1 Nostoc sp. PCC 9305 | reverse complement strand
AAATACGATATTGTAGTACCCAAATACGATATTGTAGTACCCAAATACGATATTGTAGTACCCAAATACGATATTG
>NZ_CAWUDN010000404.1:0-76 GCF_963920915.1 Nostoc sp. PCC 9305 | reverse complement strand
AGGCTCAACTTCCGAGTTCAAAGGCTCAACTTCCGAGTTCAAAGGCTCAACTTCCGAGTTCAAAGGCTCAACTTCC
>NZ_CAWUDN010000403.1:0-77 GCF_963920915.1 Nostoc sp. PCC 9305 | reverse complement strand
CCGCCAAAGCTACGCTTTGTCTCCCCTCCCCGCAAGCGGCTACGGTGTACACACATCTTTGTATAAAACCAAAATCG
>NZ_CAWUDN010000402.1:0-79 GCF_963920915.1 Nostoc sp. PCC 9305 | reverse complement strand
CTCCAACACCCGTAACCTCAACAGATCCAACACCTGTAACGCCAACACCTGTAACTCCAACAGATCCAACACCTGTAAC
>NZ_CAWUDN010000401.1:0-81 GCF_963920915.1 Nostoc sp. PCC 9305 | reverse complement strand
TGATCCCCCCAACCCCCCGATAAATTGGGGGGGCAAAAAGCTCTCAAAGTCCCCCTTTTTAAGGGGGACTTAGGGGGATCT
>NZ_CAWUDN010000400.1:0-81 GCF_963920915.1 Nostoc sp. PCC 9305 | reverse complement strand
CAAATTGTGGAATCTCGACACGCGCAAAGAAATTACCACTCTCAGGGGGCATAGCGATTCGGTCAACAGCGTCGTCTTCAG
>NZ_CAWUDN010000399.1:0-81 GCF_963920915.1 Nostoc sp. PCC 9305 | reverse complement strand
TACTCTCACGAATGTTAAGAAAGATCCGGGTAATGGATAGCCGCAAGCGGGGAGGGGAGACAAAGCGTAGCTTTGGCGGGG
>NZ_CAWUDN010000398.1:0-82 GCF_963920915.1 Nostoc sp. PCC 9305 | reverse complement strand
AGATCCCCCTAAATCCCCCGATAAATTGGGGGACTTTGAGAGCTTTTTGCCCCCCCAATTTATCGGGGGGTTGGGGGGATCA
>NZ_CAWUDN010000397.1:0-82 GCF_963920915.1 Nostoc sp. PCC 9305 | reverse complement strand
AGATCCCCCTAAATCCCCCGATAAATTGGGGGACTTTGAGAGCTTTTTGCCCCCCAATTTATCGGGGGGTTGGGGGGATCAA
>NZ_CAWUDN010000396.1:0-84 GCF_963920915.1 Nostoc sp. PCC 9305 | reverse complement strand
CTTCTGGGTAACGCTCCATTAAGCGGTAAGTAAAACCGCGATGTGCGATCGCCCAATCATATTTGGGGTTAAGTTCAATGGCGC
>NZ_CAWUDN010000395.1:0-84 GCF_963920915.1 Nostoc sp. PCC 9305 | reverse complement strand
CTTTTGATCCCCCCTAACCCCCCTTAAAAAAGCTATCCATTACCCGCATCTTTCTTAACATTGTTGTAAGGCAGACTGTGAGGG
>NZ_CAWUDN010000394.1:0-87 GCF_963920915.1 Nostoc sp. PCC 9305 | reverse complement strand
GGCTTTTAGTATGAGTAATGAGACCTGGCATCGAGCTATTTTTGCGTAGGGCGACCCCTAAACTATCGTTGCCGCAGCAGCGTTTCA
>NZ_CAWUDN010000393.1:0-88 GCF_963920915.1 Nostoc sp. PCC 9305 | reverse complement strand
CCGTAACACCCGTAACTCCAACACCCGTAACCTCAACAGATCCAACACCTGTAACTCCAACACCTGTAACGCCCGTAACACCCGTAAC
>NZ_CAWUDN010000392.1:0-88 GCF_963920915.1 Nostoc sp. PCC 9305 | reverse complement strand
ATCCAACACCTGTAACGCCAACACCTGTAACTCCAACAGATCCAACACCTGTAACTCCAACACCTGTAACGCCCGTAACACCCGTAAC
>NZ_CAWUDN010000391.1:0-88 GCF_963920915.1 Nostoc sp. PCC 9305 | reverse complement strand
ATCCAACACCTGTAACGCCAACACCTGTAACTCCAACAGATCCAACACCTGTAACGCCAACACCTGTAACGCCCGTAACACCCGTAAC
>NZ_CAWUDN010000390.1:0-88 GCF_963920915.1 Nostoc sp. PCC 9305 | reverse complement strand
TCGCACCCTCAATGGTCATCTTAGTTATGTTAATGCGATCGCCCTCAGCAGCGATGGCAAATATGTGGTTTCTGGTTCAAATGACAAA
>NZ_CAWUDN010000389.1:0-88 GCF_963920915.1 Nostoc sp. PCC 9305 | reverse complement strand
GGACTTTGAGAGCTTTTTGCCCCCCAATTTATCGGGGGGTTGGGGGGATCAAAAGCCTGTGGCGCAACTCTAGAAGACTTGTGTATAC
>NZ_CAWUDN010000388.1:0-88 GCF_963920915.1 Nostoc sp. PCC 9305 | reverse complement strand
CCCTAACACCCCACCCCCAACCCCTCCCCGCAAGCGGGGCTACGGTGTACACACATCTTTGTATAAAACCAAAATCGTTGAAGATCCC
>NZ_CAWUDN010000387.1:0-89 GCF_963920915.1 Nostoc sp. PCC 9305 | reverse complement strand
TGCTACAGGCTGCGCGAAACACCGAAACGTGAAGGCAGAAGCTCTTACAGGGAAGACGGAAGTTGCTACAGGCTGCGCGAAACACCGAA
>NZ_CAWUDN010000386.1:0-89 GCF_963920915.1 Nostoc sp. PCC 9305 | reverse complement strand
TCTGGCTCTATATGTTTGACCTTTTCCCAATAATCTAATCTTAAATTTAGGACTCGCTCTGTGCCTGCTTGGGTACTCCGCTTCGTTTT
>NZ_CAWUDN010000385.1:0-90 GCF_963920915.1 Nostoc sp. PCC 9305 | reverse complement strand
AGGTGATAGGTGACAGGTGATAGGTGACAGGTGATAGGTGACAGGTGATAGGTGATAGGTGACAGGTGATAGGTGACAGGTGATAGGTGA
>NZ_CAWUDN010000384.1:0-90 GCF_963920915.1 Nostoc sp. PCC 9305 | reverse complement strand
GTATTTGGGTACTTCAATATCGTATTTGGGTACTTCAATATCGTATTTGGGTACTCCAATATCGTATTTGGGTACTCCAATATCGTATTT
>NZ_CAWUDN010000383.1:0-90 GCF_963920915.1 Nostoc sp. PCC 9305 | reverse complement strand
TGACAAGACTCTATTTTTCTTAACTTGACACCAATGGCAAGATGCCCACCCCACAGGAGTTAATTGGATATTTTTTTATTTGGAAGTCCC
>NZ_CAWUDN010000382.1:0-91 GCF_963920915.1 Nostoc sp. PCC 9305 | reverse complement strand
ATGAACGGAGTTCTGAGGTGGATTCATCCAGTTCAGAGGTGGATGAACGGAGTTCTGAGGTGGATTCATCCGGTTCAAAGGTGGATGAACG
>NZ_CAWUDN010000381.1:0-92 GCF_963920915.1 Nostoc sp. PCC 9305 | reverse complement strand
AGGTGGATTCATCCAGTTCAAAGGTGGATGAACGGAGTTCTGAGGTGGATTCATCCAGTTCAAAGGTGGATGAACGGAGTTCTGAGGTGGAT
>NZ_CAWUDN010000380.1:0-97 GCF_963920915.1 Nostoc sp. PCC 9305 | reverse complement strand
AAGTTGTACCTTTGAACTCGGAAGTTGCACCTTTGAACACAAAAGTTGTACCTTTGAACTCGGAAGTTGCACCTTTGAACACAAAAGTTGTACCTTT
>NZ_CAWUDN010000379.1:0-97 GCF_963920915.1 Nostoc sp. PCC 9305 | reverse complement strand
TTAACGGAGATAAAAGGTGGATTCATCCGGTTCACAGACTCGTTAACGGAGATAAAAGGTGGATTCATCCGGTTCACAGACTCGTTAACGGAGATAA
>NZ_CAWUDN010000378.1:0-97 GCF_963920915.1 Nostoc sp. PCC 9305 | reverse complement strand
TTCATCCAGTTCAAAGGTGGATGAACGGAGTTCTGAGGTGGATTCATCCAGTTCAAAGGTGGATGAACGGAGTTCTGAGGTGGATTCATCCAGTTCA
>NZ_CAWUDN010000377.1:0-98 GCF_963920915.1 Nostoc sp. PCC 9305 | reverse complement strand
CCCCCTAAATCCCCCTTAAAAAAGGGGGACTTTGAAAGGTTTCGCCCCCCTTTTTTAAGGGGGGTTGGGGGGATCAATAAGTGCCTAAAATCACAGCC
>NZ_CAWUDN010000376.1:0-99 GCF_963920915.1 Nostoc sp. PCC 9305 | reverse complement strand
TTCGTTCCGGTGCAGCAGAGGCATTGGGAAATCTGGGGGAAGCAGCCAAACCCTACGTCAAAGACATCGCTGACATCCTCAAGGATAAAACAGTTGACT
>NZ_CAWUDN010000375.1:0-100 GCF_963920915.1 Nostoc sp. PCC 9305 | reverse complement strand
GAGCCTGCCTTCAATGAAGGAGACGATCGCTTTAACAACGGTATCTACAGATAACTGAATTGCAGTTAATGTAGCAAATAACAGCCCACTCCTGATTCTA
>NZ_CAWUDN010000374.1:0-100 GCF_963920915.1 Nostoc sp. PCC 9305 | reverse complement strand
CTCTGAGGTTCATCGGCGAAGCTTTGAGGTTCATTGACGAAGCTCTGAGGTTCATTGACGAAGCTCTGAGGTTCATCGGCGAAGCTCTGAGGTTCATTGA
>NZ_CAWUDN010000373.1:0-101 GCF_963920915.1 Nostoc sp. PCC 9305 | reverse complement strand
TGTCGCCTTTAGCCCTGATGGTCAGTGGATTGTCAGTGCCAGCAATGATTCGACAGTGCGCTTGTGGGATATTCACGGCAACCCCATTGGTCAACCTTGGC
>NZ_CAWUDN010000372.1:0-102 GCF_963920915.1 Nostoc sp. PCC 9305 | reverse complement strand
TTAACCCTCTTTTATCACTCTCGACAAAGTATAATTAGGAGCGATCGCAAAAACACCAGACAGAGAGTATGGTTGAGCCTCGCCCACCTGCACCCACAGTAA
>NZ_CAWUDN010000371.1:0-102 GCF_963920915.1 Nostoc sp. PCC 9305 | reverse complement strand
TTAACCCTCTTTTATCACTCTCGACAAAGTATAATTAGGAGCGATCACAAAAACACCAGACAGAGAGTATGGTTGAGCCTCGCCCACCTGCACCCACAGTAA
>NZ_CAWUDN010000370.1:0-103 GCF_963920915.1 Nostoc sp. PCC 9305 | reverse complement strand
ATGAAGCAATCGCAAAGACTAGGATTACTATGCTTGACCTGAGTGCGATCGCAATGACAAACTGTTTGTTAATATGTCATTGCGAATGTAGCGCTAGCGGAAT
>NZ_CAWUDN010000369.1:0-103 GCF_963920915.1 Nostoc sp. PCC 9305 | reverse complement strand
AATCATATTTGGGGTTAAGTTCAATGGCGCGGTCAAAGTCTTGTAGGGCTTCTGGGTAACGCTCCATTAAGCGGTAAGTAAAACCGCGATGTGCGATCGCCCA
>NZ_CAWUDN010000368.1:0-106 GCF_963920915.1 Nostoc sp. PCC 9305 | reverse complement strand
GAGCCTGCCTTCAATGAAGGAGACGATCGCTTTAACAACGGTATCTACAGATAACCAGGGTAAGAGCATCTCAATCAGGCTTGACGCAAGGAATCAGAAGAATCTA
>NZ_CAWUDN010000367.1:0-106 GCF_963920915.1 Nostoc sp. PCC 9305 | reverse complement strand
AAAAATACTAAATTTTCTGGCTCTATATGTTTGACCTTTTCCCAATAATCTAATCAGGACTTACGCAACTGGCACAAATAGCGGGCGGGGCTACACCCCGCCACGC
>NZ_CAWUDN010000366.1:0-107 GCF_963920915.1 Nostoc sp. PCC 9305 | reverse complement strand
GAAAGAACCCCACCCCGCCAAAGCTACGCTTTGTCTCCCCTCCCCGCTTGCGGGGCTACGGTGTATACACAAGTCTTTGAGAGTTGCCTCACAGCGTTTAGATCCCC
>NZ_CAWUDN010000365.1:0-107 GCF_963920915.1 Nostoc sp. PCC 9305 | reverse complement strand
GGAGAGTGGGCAGTTGTTTTCTACATCTGAGGGTACACCACAGGGTGGGGTCATTTCTCCACTACTGGCTAATATAGCCCTTCACGGAATGGAAGAACGGATAAAAA
>NZ_CAWUDN010000364.1:0-107 GCF_963920915.1 Nostoc sp. PCC 9305 | reverse complement strand
TTATCAGTAAAATTGCTCTTTCCTATTGTACTGGACTAGACTAATAACCGCTATATCAGTAAAATTGCTCTTTCCTATTGTACTGGACTAGACTAATAACCGCTATA
>NZ_CAWUDN010000363.1:0-108 GCF_963920915.1 Nostoc sp. PCC 9305 | reverse complement strand
TCTTTGAGAGTTGCCTCACAGCGTTTAGATCCCCCCTAACCCCCCTTAAAAAAGCAGGGCTGTTTCATTCCCTAAAAGGCGCTGATTTACAAGCGTTTCAACCAAAAA
>NZ_CAWUDN010000362.1:0-108 GCF_963920915.1 Nostoc sp. PCC 9305 | reverse complement strand
TCTAATTCCTTTTGATTTGCGTTCTCTCATATCGCTTTTAGTCTAAACTCCAGTACTGAATCATATTGAACAAAATCCTAAAAAAACAAAGCGGTTAATTGGTCTGGA
>NZ_CAWUDN010000361.1:0-108 GCF_963920915.1 Nostoc sp. PCC 9305 | reverse complement strand
ATTCAGCAACTAAAACGCCCAAGTATTCCTATGTGCTTGGTTTGATTTAAATTGTTGCGTGGCGGGGTGTAGCCCCGCCCGCTATTTGTGCCAGTTGCGTAAGTCCTG
>NZ_CAWUDN010000360.1:0-109 GCF_963920915.1 Nostoc sp. PCC 9305 | reverse complement strand
GGAGAGTGGGCAGTTGTTTTCTACATCTGAGGGTACACCACAGGGTGGGGTCATTACCCCTCCTACAATCTTGCAAAAACTTCCATAGAGTTCTCGGTCACTATTCCTC
>NZ_CAWUDN010000359.1:0-109 GCF_963920915.1 Nostoc sp. PCC 9305 | reverse complement strand
TTTCTGATGTCCCAAAGTCTGAATCAGAAAGTTTGCAAGATTGTAGGAGGGGTAATTTCTCCACTACTGGCTAATATAGCCCTTCACGGAATGGAAGAACGGATAAAAA
>NZ_CAWUDN010000358.1:0-109 GCF_963920915.1 Nostoc sp. PCC 9305 | reverse complement strand
ACAGTTCAGTTAAGCGTTTCTTTCTTCTCTCAGTGTTCTCTGCGCCTCTGTGGTAAGCCGTACCACTTGCCTACGGCACGCTCCGCGAACGTGGAAGCAAGCTACGCGT
>NZ_CAWUDN010000357.1:0-110 GCF_963920915.1 Nostoc sp. PCC 9305 | reverse complement strand
TAGAATCAGGAGTGGGCTGTTATTTGCTACATTAACTGCAATTCAGTTATCTGTACAGGGTAAGCTCATCTAATTTGGTATAGGGTGAGCTTGACAAATTAAGTAAGATA
>NZ_CAWUDN010000356.1:0-110 GCF_963920915.1 Nostoc sp. PCC 9305 | reverse complement strand
ATGAACGGAGTTCTGAGGTGGATTCATCCAGTTCAAAGGTGGATGAACGGAGTTCCGAGGTGGATTCATCCGGTTCAAAGGTGGATGAACGGAGTTCTGAGGTGGATTCA
>NZ_CAWUDN010000355.1:0-111 GCF_963920915.1 Nostoc sp. PCC 9305 | reverse complement strand
CTTTGATCCTCGTTAATCCACCTCAGAACTCCGTTAACGAGTCTTTGATCCTCGTCAATCCACCTCAGAACTCCGTTAACGAGTCTTTGATCCTCGTTAATCCACCTCAGA
>NZ_CAWUDN010000354.1:0-111 GCF_963920915.1 Nostoc sp. PCC 9305 | reverse complement strand
TCCGTTAACGAGTATTGGAACTGGATGAATCCACCTTTTATCTCCGTTGACGAGTGTTTGAACTGGATGAATCCACCTTTGAACTCCGTTGACGAGTCTTTGAACTGGATG
>NZ_CAWUDN010000353.1:0-111 GCF_963920915.1 Nostoc sp. PCC 9305 | reverse complement strand
GGTGGATTCATCCGGTTCAAAGACTCGTTAACGGAGATAAAAGGTGGATTCATCCAGTTCAAAGACTCGTTAACGGAGATAAAAGGTGGATTCATCCGGTTCAAAGACTCG
>NZ_CAWUDN010000352.1:0-112 GCF_963920915.1 Nostoc sp. PCC 9305 | reverse complement strand
TCAACTGAGCAGTCTGCCACCGGAAATTGGCCAACTCACCAACCTGCAATCCCTCGACCTCTTCAAAAATCAACTGAGCAGTCTGCCACCGGAAATTGGCCAACTCACCAAC
>NZ_CAWUDN010000351.1:0-116 GCF_963920915.1 Nostoc sp. PCC 9305 | reverse complement strand
CCTTTAACCTTTACCCTTTAACCTTTACCCTTTAACCTTTACCCTTTAACCTTTAACCTTTAACCTTTAACCTTTACCCTTTAACCTTTACCCTTTAACCTTTACCCTTTAACCTT
>NZ_CAWUDN010000350.1:0-117 GCF_963920915.1 Nostoc sp. PCC 9305 | reverse complement strand
TCCGTGAACGAGTCTTTTATCTCCGTTAATGAGGCTTTTATCTCCGTTAATGAGTCTTTTATCTCCGTTAATGAGTCTTTTATCTCCGTGAACGAGTCTTTTATCTCCGTTAATGAG
>NZ_CAWUDN010000349.1:0-117 GCF_963920915.1 Nostoc sp. PCC 9305 | reverse complement strand
TTTTAGCTTCGTGAATGAACCTCTGAGCTTCGTTGATGAACCTTTTAGCTTCGTGCATGAATCTCTGAGCTTCGTTGATGAACCTTTTAGCTTCGTGCATGAACCTCTGAGCTTCGT
>NZ_CAWUDN010000348.1:0-118 GCF_963920915.1 Nostoc sp. PCC 9305 | reverse complement strand
AGTCTCCGGCTGGGAATGCATTCATTGAGTCTCTGACTCAATGCCAGATTGGAGGTAGAGAGAGCCTCCACGAGGAGCATTCCCATGTAGAGCTTGTGTTCGAGATAAACGAGAGAAG
>NZ_CAWUDN010000347.1:0-119 GCF_963920915.1 Nostoc sp. PCC 9305 | reverse complement strand
TAGATCCCCCTAAATCCCCCTTAAAAAGGGGGACTTTGAGAGCTTTTTGCCCCCCCAATTTATCGGCAGGGCTGTTTCATTCGATCTCTTAGGGATTTTGTCAAGAGTATGAGTCAGAA
>NZ_CAWUDN010000346.1:0-120 GCF_963920915.1 Nostoc sp. PCC 9305 | reverse complement strand
GGCTGCCAAACCCTACGTCAAAGACATCGCTGACATCCTCAAGGATAAAACCGTTAACCCTTATGTTCGTTCCGGTGCAGCAGAGGCATTGGGAAATCTGGGGGAAGCAGCCAAACCCTA
>NZ_CAWUDN010000345.1:0-121 GCF_963920915.1 Nostoc sp. PCC 9305 | reverse complement strand
ATCAACTGAGCAGTCTGCCACCGGAAATTGGCCAACTCACCAACCTGCAATCCCTTCACCTCAGTGGTAATCAACTGAGCAGTCTGCCACCGGAAATTGGCCAACTCACCAACCTGCAATC
>NZ_CAWUDN010000344.1:0-121 GCF_963920915.1 Nostoc sp. PCC 9305 | reverse complement strand
TCAAATCACGAAACTGTTCCCAGACAATCGAACGACGATACCGTTATTCGCCCTCCATCTGGTTTCAATCAAGGTTCAAATCACGAAACTGTTCCCAGACAATCGAACGACGATACCGTTA
>NZ_CAWUDN010000343.1:0-124 GCF_963920915.1 Nostoc sp. PCC 9305 | reverse complement strand
TAGGGTTTGGCTGCTTCCCCCAGATTTCCCAATGCCTCTGCTGCACCGGAACGAATAGAGGAGTCAACTGTTTTATCCTTGAGGATGTCAGCGATGTCTTTGACGTAGGGTTTGGCAGCCTCCC
>NZ_CAWUDN010000342.1:0-137 GCF_963920915.1 Nostoc sp. PCC 9305 | reverse complement strand
TCAGCAGCCTGCCGCCAGAAATCAGCCAACTCTCCAACTTGACTGAGCTATCCCTCTGTGGTAATGAACTCAGCAGTCTGCCACCAGAAATCAGCCAACTCTCCAACTTGACTCACCTATACCTCGATAAAAATCAA
>NZ_CAWUDN010000341.1:0-139 GCF_963920915.1 Nostoc sp. PCC 9305 | reverse complement strand
CAGAACGCGCGCTCCGCGAGTAGGTCCACGCCATGCGTGGATACGCCCGTCGCGCAAACCGCAGCCGAGCATGGCTCGGCTCTACAGAACGCGCGCTCCGCGAGTAGGTCCACGCCATGCGTGGATACGCCCGTCGCGC
>NZ_CAWUDN010000340.1:0-142 GCF_963920915.1 Nostoc sp. PCC 9305 | reverse complement strand
GATTCGACAGTGCGCTTGTGGGATATTCACGGCAACCCCATTGGTCAACCTTGGCGCGGACATGAAAAAGAAGTCAATTCTGTTGCTTTTAGCCCTGATGGTCAGTGGATTGTCAGTGCCAGCAATGATTCGACAGTGCGCT
>NZ_CAWUDN010000339.1:0-142 GCF_963920915.1 Nostoc sp. PCC 9305 | reverse complement strand
GGTATGTGCGACGTGCAGCCATCGAAGCATTAGCCAGTAATTTCCCAGATGACCCAGACACCCACTCGATTATCAAAGACCGCGCCGCTGCTGATAATCAATGGTATGTGCGACGTGCAGCCATCGAAGCATTAGCCAGTAA
>NZ_CAWUDN010000338.1:0-150 GCF_963920915.1 Nostoc sp. PCC 9305 | reverse complement strand
TGCTTGAAACGCTTGTAAATCAGCGCCTTTTAGGGAATGAAACAGCCCTGCCCTTATAAAGGGGGGAAAAAAGAAATCCAGTTCCCTCCCCTTATAAAGGCTACGGTGTATACACAAGTCTTTGAGAGTTGCCTCACAGCGTTTAGATCC
>NZ_CAWUDN010000337.1:0-155 GCF_963920915.1 Nostoc sp. PCC 9305 | reverse complement strand
AGTTAGAAGTTAGAAGTTAGAAGTTAGAAGTTAGAAGTTAGAAGTTAGAAGTTAGGAGTGAGGAGTTAAAACTCATAACTCATAATTCATAACTCATAATTCATAACTCATAACTCATAACTCATAACTCATAACTCATAACTCATAACTCATAA
>NZ_CAWUDN010000336.1:0-159 GCF_963920915.1 Nostoc sp. PCC 9305 | reverse complement strand
AAATCAACTCATAGCCGACTTTTTGACCGTTAAACAAACCTTCGATTTTCTTATTGGGATAACCTTTCTTATTATCCTCCAAATTAGCGATCGCTTGTTCTCTTGTCCAAGATGGTTCAAAGCCAACACGTGCCCCATCCCAAATCAACTCATAGCCGA
>NZ_CAWUDN010000335.1:0-166 GCF_963920915.1 Nostoc sp. PCC 9305 | reverse complement strand
ATCGAAAAACATACAGTTAAATAGATACTGAGTTGGTCGTTCCTTAGGTCGGTCGAGAATTGGTATAAAGCTTTCAAAGTATTAATGGTTCGGAACATCAAACAAAAAAATGATAGAGAGTTCAGCAACATGACTTGATTGGAGTCAGACTGCTGAGTAAATTCTC
>NZ_CAWUDN010000334.1:0-175 GCF_963920915.1 Nostoc sp. PCC 9305 | reverse complement strand
TTAAAAATATTTATCTTTTAATCTAGTGTACCTCATAATAGACGCAAGTGCTGTATGGTCTAAAAACACATATCCATTGAAATAACTAGCCGACAGTTTTGCGCCAAATTCCACGGACTTCCCGGCGTTTCTTCGCTACTTCTAAGTAATCAATTCTTGCAATTTTTCTATAAGT
>NZ_CAWUDN010000333.1:0-178 GCF_963920915.1 Nostoc sp. PCC 9305 | reverse complement strand
ATCCAATTGAATTATGGTGGTCACAACTTAAATCTTTTTTACGCAGTTTTGCTCCGACTACAACAGAAATGGTTGATAACTTAATCTCAGTTGCACTCGATTTAATAAATCCTCAACATTTAAGAAACTGGTTTGCTAGTTGCTGCTATTGTACCTCATAACAGCCGCAAATGCTGTA
>NZ_CAWUDN010000332.1:0-179 GCF_963920915.1 Nostoc sp. PCC 9305 | reverse complement strand
ACCGAACCTTGAAAATATTATAGTTTGAAAGCGATTATACAGCAAGTGTATTGCGTCAAGCAAATAAAAATAACTAAGCTGAAGTTAAAAAAGAGCAGCTATTGAGCTAATAAAGCAAACACTTCAAAACGGAGAGTTTGATCCTGGCTCAGGATGAACGCTGGCGGTATGCTTAACAC
>NZ_CAWUDN010000331.1:0-186 GCF_963920915.1 Nostoc sp. PCC 9305 | reverse complement strand
GATTCGACAGTGCGCTTGTGGGATATTCACGGCAACCCCATTGGTCAACCTTGGCACGGACATGAAAAAGAAGTCAATTCTGTGGCCTTTAGCCCTGATGGTCAGTGGATTGTCAGTGCCAGCAATGATTTGACAGTGCGCTTGTGGGATATTCACGGCAACCCCATTGGTCAACCTTGGCGCGGG
>NZ_CAWUDN010000330.1:0-197 GCF_963920915.1 Nostoc sp. PCC 9305 | reverse complement strand
GTATTGAGAGCGCCTACTTAATAACCTGAAGAAAAAAGCTCAAGCTTTTGGTTTAAAACTCACTCTTATTTATGACCCTATGCAATTGTTGAGAGTCAAGGTACTTAGTTACAAGTTATTTTAGTAACATTCCTATTTAAAAATGTTATTTTTCATGAGTTTTACTATGAGTTATGGGATGAGTTTTATGAGTTTCA
>NZ_CAWUDN010000329.1:0-207 GCF_963920915.1 Nostoc sp. PCC 9305 | reverse complement strand
GTTCTTGGAGAAACTGACGTTCGGGATGGCCCGCAACAACTCAGAGCCGCCTTCGATCTTCATCGCGTCCAGCGTCTCGGCCGAGAAGGCCGAAACGGCGATCGGCACGTCCTGGATGGCTTGCTCGCGCTTCTGGGCGGTGACGATGATCTCGTCCACCGTGGCCACGGCTGGCGCGGTCTGGGCCAAGGCGGGCGCAGCTGCGCA
>NZ_CAWUDN010000328.1:0-207 GCF_963920915.1 Nostoc sp. PCC 9305 | reverse complement strand
AAAGCGCCCACCCAGCCGTCGTTCACCCTTCGATGATGCGCGGCGTCCATGCTGCGCGAAATAGCGTCGGTTCGCGATTGACGAAGGTTGCAGCGAATGCAACTGCAACGATTAGAGCCGTCGACTCGACGTGCTCCTATCGACTGAGGGGTCAATGATTTCCACCATCAACGTGCGCTTTGGCGTGCGTGCGCTCATGCTTGCAGG
>NZ_CAWUDN010000327.1:0-210 GCF_963920915.1 Nostoc sp. PCC 9305 | reverse complement strand
AACCTGACGGTGCGCGGCGTGCCGGTCCGCATGGCCCAGCAAACCGTCATGATACCGGGCCGCACCGCCCCGGTGGTCGTCTCGGTGGCGCAAAGCCTGGATTCCCGCCGGGCCAGCCTGCACGAACTGTACGGCAGCCTGCTTCTTCTGCCCGGCCTGCTGGTCGTGCTGGCGGCCTTGCTGATCTGGCCCGCCCTGCAATGGGGCCTG
>NZ_CAWUDN010000326.1:0-212 GCF_963920915.1 Nostoc sp. PCC 9305 | reverse complement strand
CAACGCCTGGCACCACCAGCACCTGGCTGGCATGCACCGGCGTGAGCGCGGGAGCCTCGGGCGCCGGCTTCGGCTCCGGGTCGGGCGCGCGGTCGGTCGCCGTCCTGGTGGTGGTCCCGGTGGGCGTGCTGGCGGCGGTGGTCGCGCCGGTCGCCACCGCCTGTTCGGCGGGCTTTGAGGACATCCAGCGCGCGTAGGCTTCCAGCTTTGTC
>NZ_CAWUDN010000325.1:0-213 GCF_963920915.1 Nostoc sp. PCC 9305 | reverse complement strand
CACCCGGCCGTGCGCGCCCAGCAGGCGGGTCGCCGCGCCGATCAGGCCGAACACCGCGCCGGACGCCCCCACCATCGGATTGGGCGAGCCCCAATGGATCAGCCCATAGCCCAGCGCCGCCAGCGCGCCGCACGACACATAGAACAGAAGAAAGACGCTGGGTCCGATCCGGTCGCCGAACAGCCGCGCCACCGGCGCCCCGAACGCCACCGC
>NZ_CAWUDN010000324.1:0-214 GCF_963920915.1 Nostoc sp. PCC 9305 | reverse complement strand
GGCCAGCTACGGCGACGACGCCCGCTATATGGTCAGACCTCTGGCCTGACCTGCTCCAGGATGAAGGCGACCCGGGCCTCAACCGAGACCTGGGGCAACTCGATCAACTCATAGCCAAAACGGGGATAGACTGCGCGCATGACGTCATGGGTGCGGCGCGCCTCATCCAGATCCTGACGACGTTCCGCGTCTTGGCCGAATATCTCGGGCCAGA
>NZ_CAWUDN010000323.1:0-220 GCF_963920915.1 Nostoc sp. PCC 9305 | reverse complement strand
ATGCCATTCAGGCGCCGGCCGCGCAGGGCCTTCATGACACGCAAGACACGTTGCGCGCTGTTGATGGTTTCCTTGCTCATGCCTGAACCTCCATGCGGCCTGGCAGCCAGTGACGACCCGTGCAGGGACGGCTTTCAGCTGCTATGGCAGCTGCTACCAACGCCGCGGCCAGTGCACGCAGCTGTTCAGGCGTGCGCTCGACGATGACGAAGGGGCCCCC
>NZ_CAWUDN010000322.1:0-227 GCF_963920915.1 Nostoc sp. PCC 9305 | reverse complement strand
CGGCGAATCCATCCGTTGTGTACGGATGTTCCTGTCGCCATCTTGCGATCAGACCAACGAATGGAGACGCCGATGGCCCGTAAGCCGAACTACAGTTTTGAGCGCCAGGAACGTGAGCGGGCGGCGGCGAAGAAGGCGGCGGAGAAGGCGGCCCTGAAAGCCGAGCGAAAAGCCGAAGCGGCGGGCGAAAAATCACCGCCAGAGGACCAGTCGGCGGATTAAAGCAA
>NZ_CAWUDN010000321.1:0-228 GCF_963920915.1 Nostoc sp. PCC 9305 | reverse complement strand
CAGCGCGTCCATGGCGGACGCGACGATGTGGCCGCGCCATTCGCGCTTCATGTCCATGCGCGCGGCGGTCAGCGCCGCGATGCCGAGGCCGCAGAAGGCGGTGGTGACGCGCACCACGCGCTCCAGTTCCAGGTCAGCCATGTCGATGCCGAGCGCGGCGTACAGGGTCAGGCCGGTCTTGATCAGTTCCGGGTCGACGTCGGCGCCCTGGTCCGCCAGGCGGTTGGC
>NZ_CAWUDN010000320.1:0-228 GCF_963920915.1 Nostoc sp. PCC 9305 | reverse complement strand
CAGTAGCCTCTCTAAAGAGAGCGACCCGAAACTACGCCAAACGGCAACTGACTTGGTTTCGCAACCAAGCGCCTTTTTGGAATCGAATTCGAAACTGAATACATGCTGGCCTACTGCCATGCCAATAGGCGTCACGCCAAGCTAACTGAGTAGTGGATATTCTGCCCTCATTCGAAGTAGGATGCGCATAGAAGCCTATTGATGTACACTGCCACAAATTCACGACAA
>NZ_CAWUDN010000319.1:0-229 GCF_963920915.1 Nostoc sp. PCC 9305 | reverse complement strand
CTCCCATAAGTTCTGTAGCTACTCCCATAAGTTCTGTAGCTACTCCCATAAGTTCTGTAGCTGCTCCCATAAGTTCTGTAGCTGCTCCCATAAGTTCTGTAGCTGCTCCTATAAGTTTTGTAGTGGCTCCCGTAAGTTCTGTAGCGGCTCCCGTAAGTTTTGTAGCTACTCCCGTAAGTTCTGTAGCTACTCCCATAAGTTCTGTAGCTACTCCCATAAGTTCTGTAGC
>NZ_CAWUDN010000318.1:0-231 GCF_963920915.1 Nostoc sp. PCC 9305 | reverse complement strand
CGGCTGGTTGGTGCGCACCAGATCGGGTCCAAGCCAGTGGGCGTTGGAGAAGGCCAGGCGCAGGAAGGCGTGGTCAGCCCAGAAATAGTGCCAATGAGCCTTGAAGCGGCCCATCGCAGTTGTGAGATCAAAGCGTGACATTGACCGTCAGATAGCGACCCGACGCCCCCGCGTCATCCCACGCCCGCGGACCATGTGTCTCAGGGACAGGGCTGGGCAGCGGCGATCCGC
>NZ_CAWUDN010000317.1:0-232 GCF_963920915.1 Nostoc sp. PCC 9305 | reverse complement strand
ATGTCAAAAGCCGCGAGCATTGCACGATGGCATGAAGCGCAGCGCGCCATGTCGTCGGAGGGAGTGTTCGCTGAAGCGTTTCGAATCGTGGCGGAAATTGAAGACCGTGCCGAGAAGGAACAGAAGAAGCACGGTTACACCTGGGGCAAGTCGTTTCCAGACGACCATGAGCTTGGCTTTCTCGAGAACATCCTGGCCAGCGCAACATCCGCACAAGGGCTGCTGGCGGCGG
>NZ_CAWUDN010000316.1:0-232 GCF_963920915.1 Nostoc sp. PCC 9305 | reverse complement strand
CGGCGGCGTGATCGCCGCCTCCGTGGCGCTGGCCGCCCTCGCGCTGGTCGCCGCCGTGCGCTGGACGCCGCGGGAGGCCGCATGAACACCCCGTGGCAGATCATGCGGCCGGTGCGCGGCCGCATCCGCTTCGCGATGGCGCTGGCGGTGGCCGGCGTGCTGGCGAGCCTGGCTTCGCTGGCCTGCCTGGCGCTGGCGCTGGACGGCCTGCTGCACGCGCCCGGCCGCTATC
>NZ_CAWUDN010000315.1:0-232 GCF_963920915.1 Nostoc sp. PCC 9305 | reverse complement strand
TATCCGCTCGGCGACTAAGTCGATCTCCGCATCTGGAAAATCAATTATGGCGTAGCCGTTTTGGTTAAGCTGAACGGCGGCGTCGTAGACCGCAGGCGAAGTTGAGGCCGCATCAAAAAAATCGGCGAAAAACGGCGATTCAACCTTTGGAACCCCTGGGAGGAGATTACGACGTTCTTGGGTCATTACGCACCTTTGTCCGCTCATTAGGCTCTAGTTCAGGGACTTAACA
>NZ_CAWUDN010000314.1:0-236 GCF_963920915.1 Nostoc sp. PCC 9305 | reverse complement strand
GTCGAGCGCGCGGGAGGCAGGCTGGTACGCGATCATGACCGCGTCCGCCAGGTTCGGGGACTTCGAGTTATCAGGCTGCTTGTTGACCAAGATCTTCCCGGCGGGGGTCTTGCCATATGTCGGCTGCGACAACTCCATCACCAGGGCCGAACGATCAGGTAGATCGGGATCGATCGACACCAGTTCGTCCGGATGCACTTCCATGCCCTCCACCACGGCGCGGTAGGTGGCCTGGA
>NZ_CAWUDN010000313.1:0-237 GCF_963920915.1 Nostoc sp. PCC 9305 | reverse complement strand
AAGAAATTACCACTCTCAGGGGGCATAGCGATTCGGTCAACAGCGTCGTCTTCAGCCCGGATGGCAAAACTTTAGCTTCCACCAGTGCTGACAAGACGATCAAATTGTGGAATCTCGAGACGCACAAAGAAATTACCACACTCAGAGGGCATAGCGATTCGGTCAACAGCGTCGTCTTCAGCCCGGATGGTAAAACTTTAGCTTCCGCCAGTGGTGACAACACGATCAAATTGTGGA
>NZ_CAWUDN010000312.1:0-240 GCF_963920915.1 Nostoc sp. PCC 9305 | reverse complement strand
ACACCCGGCCCCACTTGAGCAGAGGTCGTCCCGCAGGCGGCCAGAGTCATGGCGGCGGCGCAACTCAGGATGGTCAGGGGATATTTCATCACGGGCCTTTCAGGCGTTGAAGCGTCACCGTTCAAACGCACCTTCCCGCCTCGCGTTCCTCACGCCAGAGCGAACACGCACAGCCGATGCCCGTCCGGGTCGTGCGCGACGAAGCCCCGCCCCTGCGCCATGTCTGCAGGCGGCGTCACG
>NZ_CAWUDN010000311.1:0-242 GCF_963920915.1 Nostoc sp. PCC 9305 | reverse complement strand
GGGATATTCACGGCAACCCCATTGGTCAACCTTGGCACGGACATGAAAAAGAAGTTAATTCTGTCGCCTTTAGTCCAGATGGCAAGTTGATTGTCAGTGCCAGCAATGATTTGACAGTGCGCTTATGGGATATTCACGGCAATCCCATTGGTCAACCTTGGCAGGGACATGAAAAAGAAGTTAATTCTGTCGCCTTTAGCCCTGATGGTCAGTGGATTGTCAGTGCCAGCAATGATTCGACA
>NZ_CAWUDN010000310.1:0-243 GCF_963920915.1 Nostoc sp. PCC 9305 | reverse complement strand
GGTGGGGCTGGAAAAGCTGTAGGCCAGCACCTTGAGCTCGGTCCTGGCCGACGCGATCACCCGCAACACCAGTTGCTCGGCGCCGCCATCGGGCGAAAAGCCCACTTCGAGCGTGCCGGCCGCCGGCACCGCGATCGGCGGCGTGGGCGGGATCGCGGGCGTCGGCCGGTTGGCCATGGCCGGCCCCACGGGCAGCAGAACCAGCGCGGCCAGAAGCGCGCAGACAGACAGGCGGAAGTTCAC
>NZ_CAWUDN010000309.1:0-245 GCF_963920915.1 Nostoc sp. PCC 9305 | reverse complement strand
ATCAGCCGGGGTGGCCGGACCTGATGTTCCTGTCCGGCCTGGCCCTGTATCTGGCGGCCCGGCACGGGCGGCAGATCATGGAGCGGGCTGATCGTCTGGACGGGGTCGAGGACGGGCGGGTGTCGTGGCGGCGACGCCCGTTCTGACGAACCCGGTTCGCGGCTACCTGACCGCGCGCGTGAGGAAGTAGGCAGCTACGGCAACCGCAACCCAGACTGCAGAACCGCAGACGATCATAACTGCCA
>NZ_CAWUDN010000308.1:0-246 GCF_963920915.1 Nostoc sp. PCC 9305 | reverse complement strand
CCTATACGGCCGGCGACGGATCCACCACCATTCGCGTTCCCGATTTCAACGGGCAATCGTCAGGTGCTGTGGGGGCGCTATTCCTACGGGGTGATGGGGCGCTGTCGGCTGGGGCAAACGGTCTCATCCAGCGCGACGCCATGCAGCGAATGGTCGGCGAGTTTGGCAGCAGCGCCGACACAGGTTTCGTGAATCCCGCCCGATCCGGAGTTCTCACAAAGGGCATCGACGTTCCCTACAACTTGA
>NZ_CAWUDN010000307.1:0-247 GCF_963920915.1 Nostoc sp. PCC 9305 | reverse complement strand
CGAAGACCAACTGGAGATTGGCCGCCTGACGACTATGGAAGCAGCAAGCGCCCTATTGGACACACAGTTGAAAGGTCTTGGCCGCGTGGTGCTCTCCAGTGGAGGTCATGTGTCGAAAGAGAGCGCCGATCACCACGCCAAGACCGTGTACAAGGCCTTCAACACCCAACGACGAATGCAGGAAAAAGCGCGGGTGGAGCAGGAATATGTCGATCTGCGAAAGACCGCCGACGCTTTGGCGACATCC
>NZ_CAWUDN010000306.1:0-247 GCF_963920915.1 Nostoc sp. PCC 9305 | reverse complement strand
ACGCGGGCTGCGGCCTGCAGTTGATCGGACATGAGGGGGCTCCACCGCGCGACGGCGGTTTGCTGAGGTTGAATTTTGACGGGATTCAGGGCTGCGCTTGGATCGACTGGACCAGTCTCTGCAAGGAGACTGCGCCGTAAAGCGCCGCAGGCACGATGATCGCCAGTCCAAGCGCGATGCCGACGGCTGTCAGCAATCGCAGAAACGGGCGACCGACAGGGCTTAACTGTGGAGCGGTCTCTTCGGC
>NZ_CAWUDN010000305.1:0-247 GCF_963920915.1 Nostoc sp. PCC 9305 | reverse complement strand
GCCAGCCGGCGCCATCGCCCTGGCCCCCAATGGCGCGGACCATTTCGCCCGCCTAACGCCGGACCTGCAGGCTCCGGCGCGGCTCGGGCTCGAAGGCCATCCTTTCTTCTTGGCCCTGGGCAATCTGGCGCCCAACAAGAACATTCCGGTGATGATCCGCGCTCTGGACCGCCTGGCCGATCCAGAGGTGCGCCTGGTTCTGGTCGGGGGCCAGGACGACAAGGTGTTCTGCCGCCTTCACGCCGAC
>NZ_CAWUDN010000304.1:0-249 GCF_963920915.1 Nostoc sp. PCC 9305 | reverse complement strand
GGCCAGCAGGACGAGCAGGAACGGGCGGATGAAGGACATCGCGGAGGGCGGCAACGGCCGTGACAAAAGGGACGGAGCGTCATCATATGTCGCTTTCCGCGAGCCGCGCGGTGCCGGAGCGCAACCCCGGGGGCCGTGAAGGGCGGCAAGACGTCGCCGGGTCAGGCCGACGCCGTCATGGCGCCGCCGGCATCCATGCTGGCGGCGCCCAGGCCGCCACTGTCCAGACCGCTCATTGCGCCGCCGCCT
>NZ_CAWUDN010000303.1:0-250 GCF_963920915.1 Nostoc sp. PCC 9305 | reverse complement strand
GGCGGTCAAGGTCAGCCGCGCCAGGCGGTCGTCCAGACTGGCCAGCTGCGCGCCCGCCGCAACCTGATCGCCTTCCTTGACGCGCAGCGACCGGACCACGCCGTCGAACGGCGTAGCCAGGGTCACCAGACCCGGCTCGGCGTCGATGACCCCGCGCGCCACAGCGGCAGGCGGTGCGACATTGGCGGTCGGGATCTTGTTCGCATCCCCGCCCTTGCAGGCGGCGACGGCCAGAACACAGGCCAGCAGG
>NZ_CAWUDN010000302.1:0-251 GCF_963920915.1 Nostoc sp. PCC 9305 | reverse complement strand
GCGCTCGCCATTACGCCGAGTTGATGGGGCCTTCTGGCGCTCGCTCTGTCGGCTACGCCGCCCTCGCATCCGGCTCCGGCGATCATGCTGAACTGGTCAGCGAAGTTAGGGGTGTGTGGCTGAAGCGCTCTCTGCAAAACAGGGCTGCCGACGCCCTGGAAGCCATCATCGCAGAGAACGCGGCGCTGCGGAGCGAACGGGACCGCGCCGAAGAACGGATTAGAGATTTGGCGGCGATGTTCGGCGTGTGT
>NZ_CAWUDN010000301.1:0-254 GCF_963920915.1 Nostoc sp. PCC 9305 | reverse complement strand
CGCGCTTTTCAAGCACACGAGCCAAGGCGGGACCGAAGCCGCCGAAAGGCGCCGTGACGATCAGAAAGCGACGGCCGTGAAGCCCCGATTTGTGTTGAGCGAAGCTCGGCGTGAGGACCGTAACACCTTGGTTCCCCCCTCTCGGGCGAACAAGCGGGGGCGCCTTGGGCGCACGCACCGAGATCTCGCCTCTAAGCCGATAGCGCCGTCGCCGACGCCCGGACATCACGCGGGAAGAGGAGCGAAGATCAGCC
>NZ_CAWUDN010000300.1:0-257 GCF_963920915.1 Nostoc sp. PCC 9305 | reverse complement strand
ACAGGCGGGTTGCGATGCTCCGCCGCACAGCGTGCTGGCGGTGATCGCCTGCATGTAGCCGGCGACCTTCGCCGGTGCGATCCGGTACGGCAGGTCGCGGCGCTGCTCGGCCGCATCGGCCGGCCGCCAGCCGTACTGCACCTGGTGGATGAAACCGTTGCCCTGCAGGTAGGCCACCACCGCACCTTCACCGAACGGCGCAGCCGGGCCGACCTTGTCGCAGAAGCCGCCAGCGACCGCGAACTCGACACCGTTGA
>NZ_CAWUDN010000299.1:0-260 GCF_963920915.1 Nostoc sp. PCC 9305 | reverse complement strand
CGGGCGACACGGCCCCGCCGCCGGGCGGGTAGTAGCGTGGTGTGGCCAGATAACGTGGCCCGGTCCGGGCGTCGGTGATCTCGACGGCGGGATACTCCCGGGGAACGGAAGCGGCCCGCAGCACGCGCGCCATGGCGCCGTCGTCAACGGCGCCGCTCCGGTGGATGAAATAGGCGCTGGCCACACTGAAGACAATTGCCGCGCCCAGGATGACGGCAGACCGGTTGTCGCTGGTTCGCTTGCTTGGTTTACGCATGAAG
>NZ_CAWUDN010000298.1:0-260 GCF_963920915.1 Nostoc sp. PCC 9305 | reverse complement strand
CGCCTCATGCAGCATTCAGGCTGTCTTCAACAGCCGCGTCCGCGGCCAGTTCGTTCATGACTTCAGCACGTGGAGGGCGCGCTAAGAGGCGACCGCATACCGCGCGGTCACCCCGTCGGGCTGGAAGTCATGTTCCGCCAGCCTGTCCAGCGAACGCAGGACGCGGTCGACGAAGGCGGGGTGATCGCCTGCCTCCACCGCTGGCCTCAGCCAGTCGGTCACCACCGCACGGGCGGGATAGGTACCCACCGGGCCGGGGA
>NZ_CAWUDN010000297.1:0-261 GCF_963920915.1 Nostoc sp. PCC 9305 | reverse complement strand
ACCGGACCAAACGGCCAGAACCCGGTCGCGGCCCGCCTGCCCCAGGCCGACGGCACGACGACCAACGAGGTGGTCAACGGCTTCTACAATGCCGACAAGCGCGAACTGGTCGCCTTCGCCAAGGGGCGGGGCATCGGCGATTGCGGCATCGCCCAGACCTGGGTCTGGACAGGGCGCAGTTTCGCCCTGGCGCTGGAACAGTCGATGGACAGCTGCAACGGCGTGCCGCCGGATCAATGGCCGATCAGCTACCGCGCCAAG
>NZ_CAWUDN010000296.1:0-263 GCF_963920915.1 Nostoc sp. PCC 9305 | reverse complement strand
CACGATCGTCACGTGAACCCCGCCACACGCATCGATTCGAGTCCGGTATCCGGGCCGCTCGACGTCCGGCTGCTCCCGCATGTCGACGAAGCGGATCGAGGGGCGTGCTTTCAATAGCGCGGCAGCGAACTCAGCCTCATCCGCTGAAGTCCTGAATAGGCACTGCTGAATCATCCTGGAATCGGCCACGGGTCGCCCTATTCCGGTTCCGCAATGGGTGCCCGCGCCAGGATCACCGGCATGAAGCCTGCCATTACTGATCC
>NZ_CAWUDN010000295.1:0-266 GCF_963920915.1 Nostoc sp. PCC 9305 | reverse complement strand
CACAAGACCGTGGCGAGGGCGAGGCGTAGCGTAATTCACAGGACATTAAGCGGTGCGGTTCAGACTCTTCGCCCATGAACGTCTCGTCCGCCGCATCCATGGTTAATGTCCTGGCCGAAGGCCGCGCCCAGCGCGAAAAGGCCGCCCAGGATCGCGCCGAGACCAAGCTGCGTGACGCCCAGTCGGCGGTGGCGACGCTGAAACAGATGAACTCGGCCTCCTCCAGCCAGGCGTCGGAACAGCGCAAGGCCGCCGCCAAACAGAAG
>NZ_CAWUDN010000294.1:0-267 GCF_963920915.1 Nostoc sp. PCC 9305 | reverse complement strand
GCCCGACGAAGCAGTGAAATTACCGCCAATCGAGACGACATCGTTCACTTGATAGGAACCGTACAACTTAATGACATGACGACGGTGGTTGGGAAGGTAACCTTCTGCACCGATCATGCTGCTCGCATGGTCAAAGTCTTGCGTCAGTGACGTATCCGTCTGGCCAACGTCCGACTTGATGGCACCTTCGTAGTTGCCGAACGATTTTCCGAGCGTATACGAGCCGGCCAGCGACCACACACCGTCAAACGGGCGGTTGAACGTGAA
>NZ_CAWUDN010000293.1:0-270 GCF_963920915.1 Nostoc sp. PCC 9305 | reverse complement strand
GACTGCCATAAGAAAATGCCTGTCACCCAAGCCTGACCGCTCTACCACCGATGAACTTAGCCTCGATATTCGCCGAGCGTAGCGGCTTCATCATCGTCGGTCTTGGGTGCCTTGATTGCAGCGCCGGGCTGCGCCAGAAGCGGTCACAGGCTTCCCGCCCGAAAGCTGACATGCCCTAAACACGCAGCAACACTCGCCTCCGTCCCACCGCGCAACATACAAGCGTCACGTCACGAGATTTGACTCTCGGTGGCTGCACACCCTCAACTA
>NZ_CAWUDN010000292.1:0-275 GCF_963920915.1 Nostoc sp. PCC 9305 | reverse complement strand
GCGCGCGCCCCAGCCGACGATGGCGGCCAGAACCACCACCCCCACGATGAAGGCCGCAGCTGCGGCCGATAGCCAGGCGATCATGGTCTGTCTCCTTCGCGGTTGCCCCCCGTGATGATGACCCCGCCAACCTGGATGCGGACCAGCGACAGCGGATCGCGACTGTACCGGGCCACGGCCTGCACCAGACCGGACAGCAGGACCATGCCGAAGGTGCCGGAGACGAAGCCCACAAACCCGACCATCTGGACCGGCAAGGGCCCTTCTCCGGGCCA
>NZ_CAWUDN010000291.1:0-276 GCF_963920915.1 Nostoc sp. PCC 9305 | reverse complement strand
CGGACGACACCAATGTCATCGACCTGATGGCGGCGCTGAAGAACAGCCTCAAGGGCGGCGGAGGCGACAAGAAGCCCGCTGCCAAGAAGGCGCCGGCGAAGAAGCCTGCGGCCAAGAAGAAGTCGGCCGCCTGATCCTTTACGGGCAAGAAGGAGAGGGGGTCAGAGGCCCATTTTCTTCAGCGCAGGTCTCAGGTTCGTCGCTGACGCGCGGAAGTCCGCCCATGGGTCCGACTTCTTCAGCAGGGCAGGGTAGGTCCACAGGTTGAAGGCCGCC
>NZ_CAWUDN010000290.1:0-279 GCF_963920915.1 Nostoc sp. PCC 9305 | reverse complement strand
AGAAGGAGAGCCGCACGACCCAGCCCCATTGAGACGCCGAAGGGCCGGCTCGAGGACGTCGCGCCGGCGACGACGAGCGCCTTTCGCTCAAGCCGGTCTTGCCGGACAGTCATAGTGCCTCCTGCCGTCCGTGCGCGTGGGTACGGTGATCGAACAGGTTGGCGCCGCCCCCGGTTCCCGAGGCTGCCGATCGAACACAAGCCGGCGAGGCCGTTTCACGCGTCGCAACCTTGAGCCAATAGCCACGCTATGCATCCATGCTGAAATCCAAAATGAACC
>NZ_CAWUDN010000289.1:0-281 GCF_963920915.1 Nostoc sp. PCC 9305 | reverse complement strand
CGCGCCATGTCGGCATCGGCGCCGACTGGGACGGCGGCGGCGGCGTGACCGGCATGAACGACGTCGCCGCCCTACCCCGCATCACCGAGCGCCTGCTGGCCGAGGGCTATTCAGAAACCGACCTCGCCGCCATCTGGTCCGGCAACGCCCTGCGCCTGCTGAAACAGGCCGAGGACTACGCCGCATCCCTGAAGCCCGCACCCCGTCGCTAGAACGGAAAAGCCGGGGCGTCGCATCCGACGCCCCGGCTCTGAACATTCCGGCGCCGCTGCAGTGATGCA
>NZ_CAWUDN010000288.1:0-285 GCF_963920915.1 Nostoc sp. PCC 9305 | reverse complement strand
TGAGTTTTACCCACTTGACAAGACTCTATTTTTCTTAACTTGACACCAATGGCGAAACGCCCACCCCACAATAAATAGTTGGATATTTTTTTATTTGGAAGTTCCTTACCTTTTCCCCTTCATCTTTACCCTGACCTTTACAAGAAGTCTAATAGACCTCTTGCATAAATCAAAAATAAGAAAGAACCCCACCCCGCCAAAGCTACGCTTTGTCTCCCCTCCCGAAGAGCAGCTACGGTGTATACACAAGTCTTTGAGAGTTGCCTCACAGCGTTTAGATCCCCC
>NZ_CAWUDN010000287.1:0-303 GCF_963920915.1 Nostoc sp. PCC 9305 | reverse complement strand
ATTAATTTGACTACTTAATAAGTATTGGCAGTAATTAAGCTTAGTAAATCTCATTACCTTAAGCAACATTTATCTAATACAACCTCTACCTATTTTCTCATAAATATTTCAATAGTGTTTCCTTTTGCAGCGACTTCTTATGCGTTGACTAAGGTTTCGGAATCGGATTCAATTAATACTCATGTACTATCAACTAGCGTAGGCGTAGCCCGTCGCAGGCATCGCCCTGTGCCTGTTTCCTCACTTATATAGTACAAAAGCACTATATTTTAGCGATCGCCTGTGCCAGTTGCGTAAGTCCTG
>NZ_CAWUDN010000286.1:0-307 GCF_963920915.1 Nostoc sp. PCC 9305 | reverse complement strand
TTCAGCCCCGATGGCAAGACACTGGCTTCTGGTAGTGATGACAAGACGATCAAACTCTGGGATGTCAGCACAGGCAAAGCGATCAAAACCTTGACTGGGCATAGCAGTTCGGTCTTAAGCGTAGCCTTCAGCCCCGATGGCAAGACACTGGCTTCTGGTAGTGATGACAAGACGATCAAACTCTGGGATGTCAGCACAGGCAAAGCGATCAAAACCTTGACTGGGCATAGCAGTTCGGTCTTAAGCGTAGCCTTCAGCCCCGATGGCAAGACACTGGCTTCTGGTAGTGATGACAAGACGATCAAAC
>NZ_CAWUDN010000285.1:0-312 GCF_963920915.1 Nostoc sp. PCC 9305 | reverse complement strand
CCCTAAATCCCCCGATAAATTGGGGGACTTTGACTCTGGTTCCCCCTTTTTTAAGCTATCCATTAGTCACATCTTTCTTTACAATCTTGAAACCTATGCTCTATAGCCGTCTTAGACACTGAATAGTTAGGCATACTTGACAAATTCGCTTTTAATATTCTCGCTAAAACTGCGTTTTTATTGAGAATAAACAACGAACCAATAAGGGTTATAAAAGCCTGAGTGAATACTCTCACGAATGTTAAGAAAGATCCGGGTAATGGATAGCTTTTTTAAGGGGGGTTAGGGGGGATCTAAACGCTGTGAGGCAAC
>NZ_CAWUDN010000284.1:0-325 GCF_963920915.1 Nostoc sp. PCC 9305 | reverse complement strand
GTCGCCCTACGCAAAAATAGCTCGATGCCAGGTCTCATTACTCATACTAAAAGCCCCTTGCGATTACAGCTTGGGGCTTTTTGTTTATTAAACTTGTTGGGTAATGTATCCCTCTTCATCCCATTTAGAAGACTGTATAATTCCGTCAACCTGGGTCAAGCCATACTCTCAAATTTGATACTGCTTAAGACAAGGGGAACTAAAATGAAGAAAAAACATAAATCTTCAGTTCCGAATCGCCAATCTGTAACCAGTACATCGAAGCTTAATCCGATTCATCCTAATGCTGCTGGTATTGATATTGGTTCTCAACATCATTGTGTGT
>NZ_CAWUDN010000283.1:0-329 GCF_963920915.1 Nostoc sp. PCC 9305 | reverse complement strand
TGAAGATCCCCCTAAATCCCCCGATAAATTGGGGGACTTTGACTCTGGTTCCCCCCTTTTTTAAGCTATCCATTACCCGGATCTTTCTTAACATTCGTGAGAGTATTCACTCAGGCTTTTATAACCCTTATTGGTTCGTTGTTTATTCTCAATAAAAACGCAGTTTTAGCGAGAATATTAAAAGCGAATTTGTCAAGTATGCCTAACTATTCAGTGTCTAAGACGGCTATAGAGCATAGGTTTCAAGATTGTAAAGAAAGATGTGACTAATGGATAGCTTTTTTAAGGGGGGTTAGGGGGGATCTAAACGCTGTGAGGCAACTCTCAAA
>NZ_CAWUDN010000282.1:0-341 GCF_963920915.1 Nostoc sp. PCC 9305 | reverse complement strand
AGTGCGCCATCAGCTCGGCCAGCGGCAGCGGCGATACGACATGCGTCACCGCGTAGACGCCGCCCTCGATCTGGTGCAACCGCCTGAGCAGGCGCAGCACCTCCGAGGTGCGCGGCTCGCCAGGCCCGCGCCACAGTTCGAAACGGCTAAGGTCGTCGAGCTCGATCAGCAGCGGCGCGATCTCTTCGTAGACCGCCAACTCCGTGCCGACCCAGATCGACCCGTGACTCAGGTCGGCGCTGGCCTTGACTGGCGCGGCCAACTCGGCGCGCCCGCGACAGTCCACCAGCAGATAGGTGTAGAGCGGAACGCCGCAGGCATCGGCCAGATCGGCGGCCTGC
>NZ_CAWUDN010000281.1:0-364 GCF_963920915.1 Nostoc sp. PCC 9305 | reverse complement strand
GCGGACCTGCCGTCGCGGCGCTCGCAGGTCGATCCGTCCAAGCTTTAAGGTTTCATCAGCCAAGTCGCTTCACGGCATCCCAACCTCGGGCGCCTAGAACGGCGATGTCGCGTCTTGCGATGCAGCCACAGCGCCTTTGATGATCCGTGTCGATTTCCAGTCTGCAGCCGTTCTCAGCGGGGCCTTGCTCGCCGCGTTCAGCACGGCCCTGGTCATTCGTCACTTCGAAGGCGGCGGAGAGGCGCTGGCGGCGTCGGCGCCGATCCCGGTCGTCCAGGCTCAGGCCACGGTACTGGAGCCTGCCACAGGCCGTCCCGCACAGGTCATGCGCGCCGCCGACGGTCACTACTGGGCACAGGCCCGC
>NZ_CAWUDN010000280.1:0-376 GCF_963920915.1 Nostoc sp. PCC 9305 | reverse complement strand
CGATCCAGTTGATCGCCACGCCTGCTCAAGTCCAGGCCGAGGCGGCCGCTAAGGCCGCAGGGGCGCAGCCGACCCCGCAACAGATCGCGGCCATAACCAGCGGCGTCGCCAACGACGTCCAGCCGACCGCCGAAAAAACCGCCGCCGCTCTGGCCCTGCCCGCCGACCTTCTGGCCGCCTCTACGGATCAGGCCGAGATTGCGCCGCCCGCCATCGCCAAGGCGGCCTTAAAGGCGACCCAGGAGGCGACGACGGATCAGACTGCGGCGACCGAAGACGAGGCCTCGTCCAGCGACCGGGCAACCGCAGACACCCTGGCCGCCGCGCTCAAGGGAGAGCCTGCCGCGCCGCGTCCCTTGCGCCACAACGACGCCTC
>NZ_CAWUDN010000279.1:0-376 GCF_963920915.1 Nostoc sp. PCC 9305 | reverse complement strand
TAAGTCCCCACTCCCAGATATTTAACAGTTCCGAGGCTGATAGCGATCGCATATAGGAGTCGTATAGTTAATTTCCTGCTGGTTAAACTTAAATCTTGATTAACTAAGTACAGCTTTGTGTAAAATCGTGGCGAATTGAGGTATGAGATTTAAACGCAAAGGGGCGCAGAGGGAAGCGCAGGGGCACGCAGAGAATTCGCTACGAATTAATGAAATGTTGTACTAAGCCGAGTTAATCATGAAGCACGTTCCCAACCTTCGTTTTCTATCTTTATGTACTCGATAGCGACAGCATTAGCACTAGCATCCAAGTCTGGTAAAGCTTGATATTCTGAAACCCAGCAACCAAAAATGTTATATGAAGTCGCTTTCTGAC
>NZ_CAWUDN010000278.1:0-380 GCF_963920915.1 Nostoc sp. PCC 9305 | reverse complement strand
CAATTGACCAATGACCACGAATAACGAGAGCGAATTCTGAGGCTGAATAATTTAATCATGATATTTCTGAATGTTGATGCTGATGGAAATTGAATATCTGGAGATAAATCTAATAATTTTATTAGGGATAATCGATGATTTTTGGTGAACTCAGCTAAAGGTTTATATCCCCAATATCCTGTACAACTACCTAACAAAACTATAGTTAGTATTATCCAAAGTTTATGTCTAATACCTCTGGCATGTCGATAATCGGGAACCCCTTGGATTGCTTCGATTAAATTCATTGCTAACTTTCCTCTGGCAGAGAGAGCAGTGTTTTTCTTAAGGAATCATCCTTCTATGTTATATTTTCTCTCTCGACAATTAATCCACCCTGC
>NZ_CAWUDN010000277.1:0-417 GCF_963920915.1 Nostoc sp. PCC 9305 | reverse complement strand
TCTCCGTATTTATTTATCTTTACATAGTTTGGTTTTTCCACGCCGTTCTACTTACCTGCTATTGCCAGAAACAGATCCCCAAAAAAAATTGCCTGATACAGCCCTCAATACTCAATCTCTGGCAACTAATCCCTTTGCTGGTAACGATAAAACTTGGTGTCGCTCTACAAAACCTCGTTATGTCAAAATGGCTTACGGCTGCGGCATTGATGCTCAATAAGTTCGACTAAAATTGCGTAGATGCAAAGGTTAAACTCACCATCCCAGGTTTTCACGGTGCAAAAGTTATCTGACTTTATTAGACCTCTTGCATAAATCAAAAATAAGAAAGAACCCCACCCCGCCAAAGCTACGCTTTGTCTCCCCTCCCCGCTTGCGGCTATCCATTACCCGCATCTTTCTTAACAAACAGACAAA
>NZ_CAWUDN010000276.1:0-417 GCF_963920915.1 Nostoc sp. PCC 9305 | reverse complement strand
GAGAATTTACTCAGCAGTCTGACTCCAATCAAGTCATGTTGCTGAACTCTCTATCGTTTTTTTGTTTTGGCAATCGCCATCAGGTGGAGGTTAGCGGACTCGAACCGCTGACATCCTGCTTGCAAAGCAGGCGCTCTACCAACTGAGCTAAACCCCCAGATTATAATTTGTAATTCGTAATTCTTAATTCGTAGTTAATTACGAATTACGAATTAGCAATTACTAATTACTTTCAGGTGGGCCATCCTGGACTCGAACCAGGGACCTCACCCTTATCAGGGGTGCGCTCTAACCACCTGAGCTAATAGCCCATTTCGAACCAAATCATAGTTTGAAAGCTTTCAACAATATGCAAATGTCTGCGACCGACCTAAGGAACGACCAACTCAGTATCTATTTAACTGTATGTTTTTCGAT
>NZ_CAWUDN010000275.1:0-448 GCF_963920915.1 Nostoc sp. PCC 9305 | reverse complement strand
TATCAACATCAATGCTACAACACTGTCACTCACTGATGGCGCTCAACTGCTAACCGTTACTCGTGAAGCATCTGCTACCCAACCAGCAGGACGGGGGGATGCAGGCAATGTCAATGTTTTTGTAACAGGTACTGTTGACATCTCTGGGGAGAAAAACGATTTCGAGAGTGGGATTCTCAGCAATGTGGGAACGGGGACTATTGGGAATGGGGGTAACATTTTTATCGATTCTGGTGACTTCTTATTACGAGATAGCGCTCAACTTTCAGCCTCAACTTCAGGAGTGGGGAATGCGGGGAATGTGACAGTGGGTGCAAAAAATGCTGTTGACCTTGCAGGTAACGCTGCCATCCTCAGCACCGTGGAAGCAGGAGGCGTAGGTAAAGGAGGCAATATCAACATCAATGCTACAACACTGTCACTCACTGATGGCGCTCAACTGCTAACC
>NZ_CAWUDN010000274.1:0-479 GCF_963920915.1 Nostoc sp. PCC 9305 | reverse complement strand
AATTCTTTCCCGAAAATGTACTAACATCGATGCGTCAAATGGAGTTTCATTACTATAAGATGACATCCCTATGAAGTACTGTAGATAAGGATTCTCCTTGATTTGTTCTACTGTTTCCCTGTCGCTTATACCTAGTTTCTCTTTAATTATTAATGCACCTAATGCTATCCTCCATGATTTTGCTGGCGCTCCCATTTCTGCGGAGAATATGGAAGAATATTCCGATTCAAATTCTGCCCAGGGTATTAAATCAGCCATGATTACCCACCGATTATCTGATGACAACTTTCCCTCAAATGGCAGGTCAAAGTCTGACGGTGGAATTGGAGTTGATTCTTCTCTTCGGTACATAGTGCCTAATAATACCCTACGCCGCTTTTTTCCACAGTGATGCAAGTATTTTGAGCTATTTTACCTCCTTGTCTTGCACCTGAATATACTTCTAGAGTCTAATAATTTAGATACTGTCACCTTTTCTT
>NZ_CAWUDN010000273.1:0-482 GCF_963920915.1 Nostoc sp. PCC 9305 | reverse complement strand
CTTGCCTGCAAAAACTCCGCTACCAATTATCAAGCGTCAGTCTAGCGATCGCGGCCCAATTCTGCAATCAGACCTATCGTCACCCTTGCCCACACTAATTTCTCTGCAATTACCTAACCAACAACCTAGCGCCAGATTGGGCGATATTCTAACTCTTAATGGTTTTCACTTAGATGCAGAAAATGTAGTTATATCTTTTACAAATATTCGTTTAGAAATTTCTCTAGAATTATCACCTTTAGCAGAGAGGACGGCAACGGATATTAGAGTTCAATTACCTGAACAGCCCGAAAACTGCGCAGCAGGTTTATATACTGTGGTAGTCAAAGTAACGCGAACTGGCGAACCAAGTCGGACTACTAATGAATTATCTTTTGCCTTAGCACCTAAAATCTTGGATATTATACCACGACAAGCAACAGCAGATGCTAATGGCGAAGTAACCCTCACACTGATTTTAAGCCCCCAAGTGCGACCAAGAC
>NZ_CAWUDN010000272.1:0-482 GCF_963920915.1 Nostoc sp. PCC 9305 | reverse complement strand
GTCTTGGTCGCACTTGGGGGCTTAAAATCAGTGTGAGGGTTACTTCGCCATTAGCGTCTGCTGTTGCTTGTCGTGGTATAATATCTAAAATTTTTGGTGCTAAGGCAAAAGATAATTCATTGGTAGTCCGACTTGGTTCGTTAGTCCGCGTTACTTTGACTACCACAGTATAAAAACCCGCTGCCCAGTTTACAGGCTCATCAGGTAATTGAACTCTAATATCTGTTGCTGTTCTCTCTGCTAAAGGTGGCACTTCAAAAGAAATTTCTAACCGAATATTTGTAAAAGATATAACTACATTTTCAGCATCTAAGTGAAAACTATTAAGAATCAAAATATCGCCTAATCTGGCGCTAGCTTGCTGGTTAGGTAATTGCAGAGAAGCTAGTGTGGGCAAGGGTGACGATAGGTTTGATTGCAGAATTGAGCCGCGATCGCTAGACTGACGCTTGATAATTGGTAGCGGAGTTTTTGCAGGCAAG
>NZ_CAWUDN010000271.1:0-543 GCF_963920915.1 Nostoc sp. PCC 9305 | reverse complement strand
CTTGTCACGACTGGCGGAAGCTAAAGTTTTACCATCCGGGCTGAAGACGACGCTGAAGAGCGAATCGCTATGCCCAGTCAGAGTGATAATTTCTTTGCGCGGCGTGTCGAGATTCCACAAGATAGTCTTGTCAGCACTGGCGGAAGCTAAAGTTTTGCCATCCGGGCTGAAGACGATGCTGTTGACCAAATAGCTATACCCAGTCAGAGTGGTAATTTTTTTGCGCGTGTTGAGATTCCACAATTTGATTGTGTTGTCACGACTGGCGGAAGCTAAAGTTTCACCATCGGGGCTGAAGACGACGCTGTTGACCGAATCGCTATGCCCCCTGAGAGTGATAATTTCTTTGCGCGTGTTGAGATTCCACAATTTGATCGTGTTGTCACCACTGGCGGAAGCTAAAGTTTTACCATCCGGTCTGAAGACGACGCTGTTGACCGAATCGCTATGCCCCCTGAGAGTGATAATTTCTTTGCGCGTGTTGAGATTCCACAATTTGATCGTGTTGTCACCACTGGCGGAAGCTAAAGTTTTACCATCCGG
>NZ_CAWUDN010000270.1:0-590 GCF_963920915.1 Nostoc sp. PCC 9305 | reverse complement strand
AATTCAGGAGGATTGTCTTGTTGCTGTACTTCCTCTTTCATGGATTTTGTCATGCGTAAGTTCATCTTCTCGGTAAGCGGCTCCTCTCGTTCTGACTTAATTGGCTTTAAATTTTCAGGAGTTCCTTTAGGATTAGGCATTATTGAGAGATGTAAATATAGCTTGAATCTTTTGGAAGCGAAACATTAGAGTGTTTATTCGATGGGTACAGAAGCCTGAGAAACTTGTTACCCACCGATACCACTTTTAAGGAATGGCTACTCTATGTTTACACGAACGGAACTCGAAATCAAAACTATCCAGGAGTTAAAAGATTTGTGTCGCCGCTACGGTATTAAACCGACTGGGAACGCTGGATATAAGACTAGCTACGTTACTTCACTTATAGCCTTCCCTGCGATCGCACTTAACCAGATGCAAGAAGGTAGGGGATTAAGACGGTTAAGTTTTGAAGCTTTTCAAAATATCGGCGCTGCACTCGATCAAATGAATTCTCCAACTGATGAACAAGCAGCGCTTATCAAAATCACGATGGAAAGACGTTCACTTCATCCGCCTCAATCATGGGAACAGCAAAAGCTTCTCAATCT
>NZ_CAWUDN010000269.1:0-616 GCF_963920915.1 Nostoc sp. PCC 9305 | reverse complement strand
ATAGTACAAAAGCACTATATTTTAGCGATCGCCTGTGCCAGTTGCGTAAGTCCTGCTAATCTTAAATTTAGGACTCGCTCTGTGCCTGCTTGGGTACTCCGCTTCGTTTTTTTTTCCGATTTAATCCTAATTTCTGTAACGCACGACACATTGCACTTTGACCTACCCAATTACCAGTCTTATCTGCAAAAAATTCACACAACTCTATCAATGTTGCATCTGGATATGATTCAACTAATTCTCTCAACTCTATATCAGCATTTGTTAAATGACTAAATTGTGGCTTTCCTCGCGGCTTTGATTGTAAATTTCCTTCAAGTTTTTGTTGTTTTACAAGCTTTTGTACTAAACTCTTTGAGACGGAAAAGATGTTAGCCACTTTCCTGATTGAGATGTTTTTCTCAAGATGTGCTGCAACTATTTTTTCTCGAAGATCGACAGAGTAAGACTTCATTTAAAAGTATTTATATTTTAATCTAGTGTACCTCATAATAGACGCAAGTGCTGTATCTGTGAATACTTTCAATCCCATTTAGAGCGATGTTAGCTAATAATGGACTCACTACCCCTCCTACAATCTTGCAAAAACTTCCATAGAGTTCTCGGTCACTATTCC
>NZ_CAWUDN010000268.1:0-648 GCF_963920915.1 Nostoc sp. PCC 9305 | reverse complement strand
GCAATGCTTATTGTTCGTTGTGGACAAGTTGAGATTCAACGCCCCGATAAATTAGGCGTTTTTGGCTATCCTCCTAGTGTTACCCTTTTTGCTGTTGAAGCTCTGGAAGTCCAACCACCCGCAGGACAAGAACCGATTCATTGGCGGTTGCTGACAACTCACGTTGTTGTCTGCTTGGAACAGGCACTGCGAGTCATTAAGTGGTACGGTTGGCGATGGAAGATTGAACAACTTTTTGCCACTCTCAAAAAAGCTGGATTGAATATCGAAGCGACTCAGTTAGAGTCTAGTATTGCAATCCAACGCCTAACAATCCTTGCTTTGTCCGTAGCTGTGCGAACCTTACAAATGGTTGAGGGACGCGATAATACTCAACTTTCTGCCGAGCTTACCTTTTGTCAAAAGCAGCAGCAATGTTTATTAGGACTTCAATCTTCTGTTGAAGGCGATACCAAAAAATTACAAAATCCTTATCCACGGGGTTGTTTGCCCTGGGCTACTTGGATCATTGCTCGACTTGGTGGATGGTCTGGTTATACCTCTGGTAGGCCTCCTGGAATGCCTACCCTTGTTCATGGTTTAAGACAATTTGAATCCATCTTTATCGGCTGGAAACTCGCTCTGGATGGACTTGTGTATACACGGTAG
>NZ_CAWUDN010000267.1:0-712 GCF_963920915.1 Nostoc sp. PCC 9305 | reverse complement strand
ATCGCTAAAAATTATATTTAGGTACAAGGTGATTTTATTTGCAAATAAAATACTGGTTTGCACAAAAATTCATCTTGATGAAATATCTCAAAAAGATTAATAGCAAGCCATTTGACGATTTTTTATAAAAATATCTGCAATCAGCCTTTCATATTTAGTATGAATTATGTCATAAAGTAAATTAAAGGCAAGATTAAAGTATAAAATTTATCAAGCAGCTTGGGGTTTGATAAAGGAATTAAAGATAGAACCACAAAAATTATCCCAACTTCCAGCCATCCATTGACAACGCAGATGTAAGATAATTTCTGCATTTTCTTTCAACCAAAATTTACTGTTACCCTTGATTCTTAAGTTGACAACTTGACGGATTAAACTCTCAATTGCCCCACTACCTATTGGTAGTTTTTGGTTTAGTATCTTAGCGTAATTTAAACGCCTTTCACGATAGGCACGTAAAAGGTAATTTCTCTGTGTGACCATAGTTTTACAACGCTCTCCCGTAGCTTCAGAGATAAATTCATCCATCTGCCTAATTATGGTCATGGCATTACTTTTTTTTAAAGTTCTCCGTGCTTTTTTAAACCAATTATTCCGCTCCTTATCATCACTAAACGCTACATCAGCAAATTTCTGTAGCCGTTCAGTAACATGGTAAAAATCAAATAATTGATAAGTCGCATCGGGAGATTTCAATTTCTTTAAAAGAGGG
>NZ_CAWUDN010000266.1:0-722 GCF_963920915.1 Nostoc sp. PCC 9305 | reverse complement strand
GAATTCGGGCAGTCGTTTATTGAATTCGGGCAGTCGTTTATTGAATTCGGGCAGTTGTTTATTGAATTCGGGCGGTTGTTTATTGAATTCGGGCAATTTACAAGAATTTACATAAGGGTATTCAATATATTTGTGATAAATAAATCAATTTATACTGAATAATGCGGGTGTCAATTAACCTTAATTATGTCTATCCTAGTGCTGTACAGTCCAGGGTATAAGCCAGTTTTTATCCTGGCGCATTAATAATAACAGAAAGGTGATTTATGTCACGTCCAAAACGTGGGTCTAAAGCAATTGATAAAGCGCAGCGTCGGATTGCGGGTTTGAAATCGATCAATCCCAGCTTAGACTTAGGCAATGGGGTAACAATTGACTCCTTTGCAGCCCTCATCAAAACAACGCAAGACAAGTTGGAAGCTTATAACTCAAGCCTTTCCACCGTGGATATGACTCAGGAAGCCTTAGAAGTTACCGAAAAGTCGCTGATGGAACTAACAGAACATATGTTACTCAGTGTAGCTGCAAAGTATGGCAAGAATAGCGATGAGTACAAAATGGCAGGGGGCGTTCGTCGAAGCGATCGCAAGCGTCCGGTGCGAAAACCTAAGCAAGAGGCTGTTGCTTGATAAATCTGGGTTTTACCCCATCCTAACCCTCCCCTTTCTAAGCTACGGTGTACACACATCTTTGTATAAAACCAAAATCGTTGAAGATCCCCC
>NZ_CAWUDN010000265.1:0-999 GCF_963920915.1 Nostoc sp. PCC 9305 | reverse complement strand
TTCCCTCACAGTCTGCCTTACAACAATGTTAAGAAAGATGCGGGTAATGGATAGCATACAGGGAGAGAGGCTTTTATTCTTGCTCTGATTCGCTGGTAGGAAACGGTTTGAGAGAAAGCCGCACACGTTGTCAAATCTTCGGAAATTTGCCTCTTGTTAAAATCGAGTTGTATATCTCAGTGGAAAAAGCTTTTTATGTCAATGATGACAGTCAGAGATTTAGAGCAAGTTCAAACCGCTTTTACTGAAGCAGGTTTAGATTACCAGTTGGAACTCGAAAATGGGAAAATTTCAATAATGGGGCCGTCAGATATTGTATCCAGCGAAATTAGTAGTCGTCTTATTGCCTTTCTCTTTGCTTGGATAAATCCTCGTCGCTGGGGAAGAGTGTTTGATTCTGCTGGCGGTTTCATTATGCCAGATACAAACCTTAAAGCACCCGATGTTTCCTTTGTTCGTGCTTCCCGACTTCTCCAAAGTCCTCGTTACTTTGGCGAACTTGTCCCTGACTTGGTAGTAGAAATTAAATCTCAGAGCGATAAAATTAAACTTATAGCAGCCAAAATTCTGAAATTTATAGAACTAGGAGCGGTTGTCGGAATTCTGATCGATCCTGATGAAGAGACAGTTACAATTTATCGCTCTACAGGCGAACCTATAGTTTTAGAAAATGGTGATATTTTAACGATACCAGAACTGTTTCCCGGTTGGGAATTGCCCGTTACTGAATTGTGGCCTCCTATTTTTACCGAGGGAGAAACACAAATTTAGTGAATAACTTTGGTAGTAACTGAACAGCATTATCACTTGGAAGCGTCAAGATGGCATGATATCCAAAAGTTTTATAAGCTTATTTAGGAAAATAATTTGGTGAAGTAAAAAATATATTTGCTAATGAAAGTCACATATCCCCGGCTTATCAAAGAAATCGGGGATTTTATTTATCAGGACTTACGCAACTGGCACAGGCGATCGCTAAAATATAGTGCTTTTGTACTA
>NZ_CAWUDN010000264.1:0-1019 GCF_963920915.1 Nostoc sp. PCC 9305 | reverse complement strand
TACAGCACTTGCGTCTATTATGAGGTACACTAGATTAAAAGATAAATATTTTTAAATGAAGTCCTACTCTATCGATCTTCGAGAAAAAATAGTTGCAGCACATCTTCAGAAAAACATCTCAATCAGGAAAGTAGCTAACATTTTTTCCGTTTCAAAGAGTTTAGTGCAAAAGCTTGTAAAACAACAAAAACTTGAAGGTAATTTACAATCCAAGCCACGAGGAAAGCCACAATTTAGCCATTTAACAAATGCTGATATAGAGTTGAGAGAATTAGTTGAATCACATCCAGATGCAACATTGATAGAGTTATGTGAATTATTTGCAGACAAGACTGGAAATTCGGTAGGTCAAAGTGCAATGTGCCGTGCGTTACAGAAATTAGGATTAAATCGGAAAAAAAAACAAAGCGGAGCACCCAAGCGGGGACAGAGAGAGTCCTAAATTTAAGATTAGATTATTGGGAAAAGGTCAAACATATAGAGCCAGAAAATTTAGTATTTTTGGACGAAACTGGTGTCCTGCTTGGGTTAACAAGGTCTCATGCCCGTTCACAAATGGGAACAAGAGCTTACTCTCTTAACCCCTTCTATAGAGGCTCAAAAGTTACAGTAATTGGAGCAATTAGTATTAAAAAAGTAGTTGCATTAATGACAATGAATGGTTCAATGGATGGCATTGCATTTGAATTATTTATTGAGAAGTTTTTAGTGCCACATTTATGGTCAGGAGCAGTAGTAGTAATGGATAATTTATCCGCACATAAATTAGATTCAATTGTGCCAATGATTGAAGCTGTAGGTGCGAAAGTTATTTGTTTATCCTCATACTCCCCCGATTTTAATCCAATTGAATTATGGTGGTCACAACTTAAATCTTTTTTACGCAGTTTTGCTCCAACTACAACAGAAATGGTTGATAGATTAATCTCAGTTGCACTCCAATTAATAAATCCTCAACATTTAAGAAACTGGTTTGCTAGTTGCTGCTACTGTACCTCATAACAGCCGTAGATGCTGTA
>NZ_CAWUDN010000263.1:0-1033 GCF_963920915.1 Nostoc sp. PCC 9305 | reverse complement strand
TATAGCGGTTATTAGTCTAGTCCAGTACAATAGGAAAGAGCAATTTTACTGATAACTGGTGGCAATGAAAGCTTACTCTCTCGACTTGCGTCAGAAAATTGTTGATGCTTATGCCTGCGGTGACATTTCCCAACGAAAACTGGCGAAAAACTTTGGCGTCACCTTAAGTTTTGTCCAAAATTTACTCAAACGCGATCGTGAATTGGGCACGATCAGCCCCAAGGTGCGGACTGAGCAGACGCCAACAAAATTGAATGCCGAACAGCTAGAAATCCTGCGCCAACTGGTCACAGCACAGCCCGATGCGACGTTAAGCGAATTGCGGGAACGACTTTATGAGAAAACAGAGGTGTTAATTGGGGTGGCCACAGTGAATCGGATGGTTCGCTTTCAACTCAACCTAAACCTCAAAAAAAAGTCTCCACCCCACGAAAAAAGGCACCTCGGAAGTCCAATTGGCCCGATTTGAGTACTGGAAACTCTTGAGGGGCATACCCGTGGAAAATCTGATTTTCTTAGATGAATCGGGGGTTAATTTGTCCTTCATTCGCAAATGTGCCCGCGCTTTATCAGGGGAACGGGCCTATGCTCCAAAGCCAAATCGCAAAGGGAGAAATGTCTCGGTGATTGGTGCTATTAGCTTAAAAGGACTGCTCACCCACTGGAGTGCTTTAGGTTCTATCGATACCTTGACCTTTGATGCTTTCATCGCTCAAAAGCTAGTACCCCGACTTTGGACTGGTGCAGTCGTGATCATGGATAACTGCTCGATCCATAAAAGTGATGAACTTGAAGCTTTAATCATCGCTGCTGGAGCTAGCCTCATTTATCTCCCCCCCTACTCCCCCGATTTTTCACCCATTGAGAACTGTTGGTCGAAGATTAAGAACATTCTCCGTCGCATCGGTGCAAGGACATATCCTGATTTACTCAAGGCATTAGATGCGGCATTTGCAGAAGTGACGATAGAAAATTTAGTGGGTTGGTTTACTCACTGCTGCTACTGTACTTCAGAAGACTGATAATCGCTATA
>NZ_CAWUDN010000262.1:0-1060 GCF_963920915.1 Nostoc sp. PCC 9305 | reverse complement strand
TTGTGGGTAGAGGCAATGTCTGTGAGTCGGCAAGCTTTATCTCAACGCCTAGAGAGCTTGCCAGCACAGTTATTTATTAAGCTGTTTGAGCAAGTAATAGAGCGTCTAGCAGCGAAGAAAAACACCCTTGAAGTTACACCCCTTTGGACATCAGTAGCACAGAAGTTTGGTGCGGTATGGATTGCGGATGCCTCAACTTTAGAAGCAGTCAAAAAACATTTGGGACAACTGCAACAAAAAACAGGTGCAGTTTTAGGTGGGAAGATGCTGATAGTAGTAGAAGCATTTAGTCATCGCCCAGTGGCAGCATTTTTCGATGCTGATGCCAAACGCAATGAAACTAAGTGGTGGCAAGAACTAACAGAGCGCTTGCCAGTGGGTGGTTTACTGATAACAGATATGGGTTTCTATGGTTTTGAGTGGTTTGATATCCTAACTGAAGCCAGAAAATATGTTTTAACTAGACAAAAAGCCAAGGTGCGCTATCGGGTAGTGCGCTGCCTTTCGAGTGGTTCTTATTACAAAGACGAAATCATTCAAATGGGACTGAACCATACTGATCCTTGTCGTTACCCGATGCGCCAAGTATCAGTACTCTGGGGTCAAACTTGGTATTATTATTTAACTAATGTCCTTGACCCACAACAGCTTTCTCCACAGCAAGTATGTGATTTGTATCGCCGACGTTGGAAAATTGAGGATGCATTTTTACTCACAAAAAAATTGTTGGGTTTATCTTATTTGTGGGTTGGTGGTACTAATGGTGTACAGATGCAAGTCTATGCTACTTGGATTTTCTATGCTGTCCTCAATGATTTGTGTACTGATGTTGCTGTCGCTTTGCAACAGCCCATTGAACGCATTTCTATTGAAATGGTCTTTCGCAGTTTATATTTTTTCCACCGCGCACTCCTGAAAAACACACAACTGCTACTTATCCCTTGGTTGGTTGAGCATCAACGCTCTATGGGCTTGGTCAAAGCCGTGCGTCAGCGACATCGACGCAACGCTGCAACCTCGCTTAACATCTGGGCTGATGCCTTAACTTGACACCAATGGC
>NZ_CAWUDN010000261.1:0-1102 GCF_963920915.1 Nostoc sp. PCC 9305 | reverse complement strand
ATTTCTCCACTACTGGCTAATATAGCCCTTCACGGAATGGAAGAACGGATAAAAAACTATGCGGAAACGCTACCAGGGAGGAAAATGCACAACAGCAGAAGCCTCTCCCTTATCCGATACGCCGATGACTTTGTGATACTTCATGAAGACATAACCGTTGTCCAAAGATGCCAAGAGATAATCTCGGAATGGTTAAAGGACATGAGTTTGGAATTGAAGCCAGCCAAAACACGCCTAACCCACACTCTTAATGAGTATGGGTCAGAAAAACCGGGATTCAACTTCCTCGGTTTTAACATACGGCAGTGGAAAGTGGGTAAATACCACTCAAAGCAAGGTTTCAAAACAATCATCACCCCAAGCAAAGAGAAGCAGAAGATACATTACAACCGAGTAGCAAGTATCATTGATGACCATAAGGCAGCGCCCCAAATAGCGTTGATCAGCCGATTAAACCCGGTAATTATAGGATGGTCAAACTACTACTCAACAGTAGTAAGTAAGGTTGCCTACTCTGACGTAGATAATCTTATGTATCTAAAGCTAAGAGCTTGGGCAAAACATCGCCACCCTAAGAAATCTGGGAGATGGGTGTCAAATAAATATTGGCAAATCATTGGTGATGACAATTGGGTATTCGCCACCAAGCAAGAGGGTAAAAACCCGATGCGGCTAAGGTCACATGCAGAAACGCCAATAGTTCGGCATGTGAAAGTTAAAGGCGATGCTAGTCCTTATGATGGCAACCTAATTTATTGGAGTTCAAGAATGGGAAAACACCCCGAAGCGACCTTAAGAATGACAACGCTCCTAAAGTCACAAAAAGGGAAATGTACCCACTGCGGACTGTACTTTCGAGAGGAAGATGTACTGGAGATTGACCACAAAACCCCTAAAAGTTTGGGAGGTAAAGACGAATATAAAAATCTTCAGATATTACATAAACACTGCCACGATGAAAAGACAACTGAAGATGGTTCAGTTGTGAAGTACACATGACAATGTGCCAAATCATTGAGGAGCCGTGTAATGGGAAACTATTAAGCACGGTTTTGAAGACCAACGGGGTTGGTGACAACCTCGTTGAGTTTACTAGGCTTAG
>NZ_CAWUDN010000260.1:0-1140 GCF_963920915.1 Nostoc sp. PCC 9305 | reverse complement strand
TAGGACTTACGCATTGACAAAAAGAATCATCTATGAAGTCTAGATAATGCCATCACTGCTAAGGTTTGCAAAAATATGCTCACGTACAACTAACGTGAACATATTCCGTTGTACTTCGTACCAATTGCTAATTATTTTTTCAGACCGCATAAACTCCAATCTAATAAAAGCTTGAAGTGAACAAAATATGTGAGTTTTGATTGCATAGGTATCTCTAACCATGAACCGACAAATTCCACATACTTGTTTTATAGCTCGATGAAAAGTTTCAATTCCCCAATGGGTATCATGAATTGTGATAAATTCATTTCTAGTTATATCCTTGATTTTTTCCTCATCTGGAACATACAAAATATAGTGTCTAGAGTCTTCTTTCTTGAAGTCTTTCCTAAACAACTTTATAAATCCAAATTCTTTCAGATGAGTTCTTAATCCTGACTCTGGAATCACCAAAGTACTTACCTGGCAATACTTATGCGGCTCATTTGAGACAGTTCTATTTTTTTCAATCCCGAATTATTACCCAATTTCTGGTTTTTTAGAAATTTTAAATTCTCTACTCCTGAATACCAACTATCTCCTGTTACTATTCTTGGCTTTACTCCCCAGCTTATTATTTCACTCACCATTTCTCGAAAATAATCGTTTTTTGTTTTCTCCTCCTTTTTGTCATATATTCTGTAATTTATTGGGACTGAATTACCGTTAGTATCGCTGTAATATAAAGTGATTAAATTTAAGCCAATAATAGCTTTATGGGCTTTTCCTGACCAAAAATAACTGATTAATTCGGCATTTTTTGGGTCGCTGTAAATTTTTTCTATAACTGTATCGTCTACACTTAATATCCCTCCTACCAAGTTAATGATTTTCTCTACTATGTTGAATAAATCTTTCGGTTCGTATCTCTCTCTCAACAAAAACCGATTCACACTATCATGTGAAACGTCTCCCAATATCTCTGCCAACCTACTGCACCCCCCAAACTTTGGCTCTGACAGCAGAAATAAGGTGTAGAGGTCTAGATTGCATTGTCCTGTGGATGGTTTAGTAATTTCTCTAATTGTCCGATACCTGTAAAGTAGACGACCCTTATTTATGAATTCACTATTTTGTTATTCTGTCAATGCGTAAGTCCTA
>NZ_CAWUDN010000259.1:0-1176 GCF_963920915.1 Nostoc sp. PCC 9305 | reverse complement strand
TAAGTAGAACGGCGTGGAAAAACCAAACTATGTAAAGATAAATAAATACGGAGAATGTATCTACTGAGGTAAGTAAGATATGGGTGCTCGTATAAGGGTATTCCTAACTCGTGAACATGACAAAACCCTGTTAAACCTAAGAACTGCGGATGTACCGCAGAAAGTTAAAGACCGAGCAGAGGTCGTTAGGCTAAATGCACATGGCTGGTACGTCGAAAAAATAGCTGCCCATTTTAATTGGACTCCTCAAACAATAAGAGAGGTTTTACATAAATGGCAAAAGCTTGGTCTAGAGAGCCTTTGGGAGTTGTCAGGTCGAGGGGGAAAATCGAAATATAAGGAAGAGGACATAGTTTTTTTGGAAGAATGTCTCCAAGAAGAACCACGTACATACAACAGTGTTCAATTAGCTCAAAAACTTTATTGCGATCGCCAAATTAAATTGAGTCCCGACAGGTTAAGACGGGTACTCAAAAAAAGGGGATCATTTGGAAGCGAGTCAGGAAGAGCCATAAAGGAAAACAAGACTCTGTAGTACGGGAGCAGAAGCAAGCAGACCTGGATATCTTGGAATTATTTGCTGCTACCGGAGAAATAGACCTCAAGTATTTGGATGAATCAGGGTTTTGTGCATGGAGTGAGCCAAGTTACAGCTATTACCAGCGAGGCGAGCAAAAACGTTTAGAACAGACAAAGCGTCGAGGTCGAAGATTAAGCATTATCGGTTTTTTTCAACCTCTAATCAGTTTTGTTTACGGTTTGGTGATTGGGGGCGTTAATCGCAAGTCTTATATCCAGATGATGGAGCAAGAGGCCCGCGAAGCCGCTGAACTACGACGCATAAGGGTAATCGTGCAAGACAATGGCCCAATACATCGATGCCAAGAAGTCCAACAGATGTGGTCAAAGTGGGAACACATGGGTTTATACATCTTCTTTCTGCCCAAATATTGCTCCGAAATGAACCCAATTGAATTGGAGTGGCAACACCTCAAAAAGGATGAACTAGCAGGACGAATGTTTGATGATGAGTTGGCTCTTGCTTACGCAGTAATTGATGGTGTTCAAGCTAGAGGAGAAAGAGGAAATTATAGGACACAACGTATTAAATTTAACTCTAACCGCTCTGGTTAAATTTTCGTTACATACTTATAAATTTTCCCGCCGACTTACTTA
>NZ_CAWUDN010000258.1:0-1177 GCF_963920915.1 Nostoc sp. PCC 9305 | reverse complement strand
GCAGGGTGGTTTCATACAAACAGAGAAAAATGACAATAGTTATGGGAAGCGATCGTAAATTGACAATCTGGAAGTATGAACAATCTCATCGAACAGTTGCAGCAAGTCCCAGACTATCGGCACATTAGAGGACGGAGACATGAATTGTGGTTAGTACTGTTTCTGATATTGCTGGGAGCCATGACAGGATATTGGGGCTACCGACCACTCGAAGATTTTACCCGTGTACACAGACAAAGCTTGATTGAACTGTTAAACCTAGATGTGACAATCAATTTTCCATCCTATTCAACATTTCGACGAGTACTGACAACAGTGGATTTTCAGCCACTAACAGACTTATTTAATAATTGGGCATCGGTTTTTGTTCCACCAATACCAGGAGAAAGATTGGCAATAGATGGTAAAGGCATTCGTTGCACAGTCACAGATTACAGTCAGTCCTACCAAAACTTTATCAGTACAGTATCAGTTTATAGCCATGAGCGGGGCATTGTACTCAGGATGCAACCAATGTCCAACAAAAAAATTAGTGAAGTGGCGATCGTCAAACAATTAATCTCCGAGTTTTGTGGTCAACAAGTCGTTTTTACCCTTGATGCGTTGCACTGCCAAAAAAAACTGTATCGCTGATCATCGATAGTGGCAATGATTACCTGATTGGATTAAAAGAAAATCAACCAACACTCTATAAAATGGCTCAAACTGAATCACAACAGGATACTCCACTCAGCAGTGCCACAACTGTAGAGAATGTTCATTCTCGACTAGTCCAACGTCAGTGCAAGGTTTTTGCTGCCCCGGAACCACTTCAAAAAAAATGGTCTGGACTCAAAACTTTTGTGGTTGTCGAGCGTCAGGGTGAGCGCAATGGTCAGCCATTCTCCGAGCGTCAATTCTATATCTGTAGTCAATATCTCGAAGCTCAACAGTTACTTGCCGACATTCAAGGGCATTGGGGTATCGAAAATCGACTGCATTGGGTCAGAGATGTGACATTCAAAGAAGACTTTCCACCACGGCGTGGTGGCAATGCCCCTGTGAATTGGTCTATCTTACACAACTTTTTCATTACGATCGCTCGCCAACTTCGTTTCCGAACTATTCCTCAAGCACAACGCGCCCTCTCCAATCAACTGCACAAAGTTTTTTCTTTCTTTGTATGAAACCACCCTGC
>NZ_CAWUDN010000257.1:0-1179 GCF_963920915.1 Nostoc sp. PCC 9305 | reverse complement strand
GCTATCCATTACCCGCATCTTTCTTAACATTGTTGTAAGGCAGACTGTGAGGGAATGACAGAACTAAACAACGACAGAATGATTGACTTAACAGACAAAAGATGTACTAAGGTAAAGTGCGTAGGCGAAGCCCGCCGTTCGCGTAGCGTCTCGTAGAGAAGGCATCGTTAACTACAAAGGTGTCTTAGGAGAATCAGAATGGAGAAGTTTCCAAGTGGCGGCGATATCGTGTAATCGCCGCAGCCCACGCCAAATGGTTTTCACGCCAGGTTCACCATCACCTTTGCGACCTAAAAAGCCACCAAGGTTGGCAATCATCCGTACTGCTTGGCGTAAAGATGGTGGTGTGTCAGGTGGGGTAGGATTTTTATTGATAGTGGCACACAAGGATTGCCATTCACTCTTTTCTAAAACTGTGTCAGATGGCAACTCAGGATTAACTCGTGCTTCATAAGTCAGCCATAATAAACGCCATGCCACAATTGAGTAGGTGGCTAATGCCATATTTATGCGCCGAGCAGTTTCGAGTTGTAATTTTTCAATTCCACAGCCACTTTTTAAAGCATAGTGATAGCGTTCTATTAACCAACGATATGTGTACCATTTCACACAACGGGCTGCATCTTCTAAATCATTAATATTCAGACTAGTAATCAACAACCAACTAATTGGAGCAATCCCCACGGGTGGTTTTTCTTCAACTTCAAGTGCCAGAATCACTTGTAACTTCACAGGTTTTAGCTGCGAACGACCGATGTGATGTAATGGTACTTGAATATCAAAAGTTGCGAACCTAATTGTTAAATTTGCGCTTCTAGCGCTATGTTCTGGATTGCGTTTAACTTCTACCGTCAGTGTACCGCAGGCTTTGGTTTGTCTGATGGCTGAAAATATGGTGAATTCCAAAAATCATATGCTGCACTTGTCGCTGCTATATCTCCACAAGCCTGTGGTACGCTACTAGCTGGCTGGGATGCTAAGTCTTCCACAATACGTACTAGCCGTTTGTTTCTCCTCGCATCCCCTAAGTCTGCTTGTTGTAATTCTGACTCTGCCCATTTTTGCATGATGCGTCATCACCCACAACTATACTTTCCCTCAAAACTATACCCATCAACCGTTTCGGTCTAATTTTAAGTATTTTGTCTGTTTGTTAAGAAAGATGCGGGTAATGGATAG
>NZ_CAWUDN010000256.1:0-1180 GCF_963920915.1 Nostoc sp. PCC 9305 | reverse complement strand
TAAGTAGGTGGGCGGAAAAATTTACAACTGTGTAACGAAAAGTTAAGTAGAAGATTTGGGGTTAAATTTTACACGCTCTGTACTGTAGTTACCTTTTTCTCCTCTAGCTTGAACACCATCAATTACGGCATAAGCAAGGTCTAATTCGTCATCAAATATTCGCCCAGATAGTTCATTTTTCTTCAGATGTTGCCACTCCAACTCAATCGGGTTCATTTCGGAGCAATATTTGGGCAAAAAGAAGATGTATAAACCCATGCATTCCCATTTTGACCATAACTTTTGTACGTCAAGGCATCGATGTATCGGTCCGTTATCCTGGACAATTACCCTAATACGTCCCGTTCTTTGGGCATCAGCCGCTTCTTGCTCCATCATTTGGATATAAGACTTACGGTTAACACCCCCGATTACCAAACCGTAAACAAAACTGAGCAAAGGTTGAAGGAACCCAATAATGCTTAATCTACGACCACGACGTTTAGTCTGTTCTAAACGTTTTTGCTCACCTTGAAAGTAATAGGTGTAACCCGGTTCGCTCCAGGCACAAAACCCAGATTCATCCAAATACTTTAGGTCTAATTCTCCTGTCGCCGCAGCTAATTCCAGCATATCGAGGTCTGCTTGTTTCTTTGCTCGTGCTACAGGGTCTTGTTTTCCTTTATGACAAATCAAAAGCTCGTTTCCAATTAATCCCCTTTTTTTGAGTACCCGTCTTAATCTGTCGGGACTCAATTGCACGTTGCGCTCTGCATTTAACTTCTGTGATAGTTGGGAACTATTATATGTGCGTGGCTTAATTCTTAGGCATTGTTCTAAAAACACGATATCCTCTTCTTTCCACTTGGGTTTTAACCCTCGACCTGGTAATTCCCAAAGGCTCTCTAAACCCTGCTTTCTCCATTTATGCAAAACATCTCTAACTGTTTGCTTATCCCAATCAAAGTGGACTGCTATTTTTTCTACATACCAGCCATGTGCGTTTAACCTGATTACTTCTGCTCTATCTTTAACCTTCTGCGGCACCTCAAGATTTCTTAGATTTAACAGAGTTTGGTCCTGCTCACGAGTTAGAAATACCCTTAAACGAGCGCCCATATATTAAGCCACCTCACGTATATGTATTCTCCGTATTTACTTATCTTTACATAGTTTAGTTTTTTTATGCCCACCTACTTAA
>NZ_CAWUDN010000255.1:0-1189 GCF_963920915.1 Nostoc sp. PCC 9305 | reverse complement strand
TAAGCTGCTGTACCTTTAATTTGCATAAAATGGAAATTGGATAAGTATTGCATTTACTGCCATGCCAGCTAGAGGTTTTCTCACACCGAGTCAACAAGAAAATTTACAACAAGCCGTCAGAGAAAGTGCGGACAAGCATCTACGAGAACGGGCATTAATGCTGTTGTTGATGAATGATGGCAAAACGTACCAAGAGATTAGCACTTTTTTAGGTTGTGCATACCGAAGCGTAGCATATTGGTGTGTTCATGGAGACGCAGATAACCTAGAAAGTTTAAAAGATAAGCGAGAACAAGGTAATCATCGTAAAGTCACAGAATTATATGTAGAATTACTGCTAGATGTACTTGAAAAAGAACCATCAGAACTAGGATATGAATTTGGAAGATGGTCAGGTGAACGACTAGCAACATACATGGCAGAACAAACAGGAATTGAGCTATCAGGTAAGCAGGTAAGGAGAATATTAGAGCAAAAAAAGTACGCTTACCTCTGGGCAAAATACACCCTAGAAGACAAACAAGATCCCAAAAATAGAAAGGCGTTTCAAGAGAAGTTAGAAGGATATTTAGAAGCGTCAAAAGCTAACCCAGATAAACTACAAATCTGGTTTTGGGATGAAAGTGGATTCAGTATGAGGGTAATTAGGCGTAGAAGTTGGGTGAAAAGAGGTACTAGAAAAAAAGTCACTGGACAACGTAGTAGAGGAAAAGTAAATGTTATGGGAGGTGTTCGATATCATGATAAAAAAAGAATGTGTTATTTCATCGATAAAGGTAACTCTACAAGCTTTTATGAACAAATTAAAAAATTACATATTTTTGTAAAAGAAGAGTGGATTAATCAAGGAAATATAGAAGATAAGTTTACATCGTCTGAAGTAAAAATACTCATCATACTAGATAATGCTAGCTACCATAGAAAGAAAGATATTCTCGAAAAAATAGAACAAGAAATGCCAAATATACAACTTTATTTTTTACCTCCCTATAGTCCAGATTTTAATTTAGCTGAATTAGTTTGGCATTCAGTGAAAGAATACATAGCACATCGCCTATTTAAATCAGTACCGGATTTGCAAGAATTACTAGACAGATTATTAAACGATGGTGAACTAATTATTAAGTGGGGCAGAAAAATCAAGAATAAGGGTAATGCTATTATTGCAAGTTAAATGTCCGACAGCTTA
>NZ_CAWUDN010000254.1:0-1192 GCF_963920915.1 Nostoc sp. PCC 9305 | reverse complement strand
TAAGCTGTTACGCAGTTAGATTGTATAATATTAGATTAATTACTTAATCTAGTATCAGCCATCCATGCCAGCAAAAAATCATCTTTCTGAAGACCAGAAGGAACGGCTACTAAAAACGCTAAAAGAGCATGAAAATCCCTACATAAGAGAAAAGATTCTGATTTTATTGTTGATGAATGATGGAAAAACTTATCAAGAAATTAGTAAATTTTTAAATATTGCATATCCAACAGTAGCGTATTGGGCAGTGCATGGAGATCCAGATAATCTAGAAAGCTTTTTAGATGGAAGAAGGAAAGGAAACTTCCGTAAAGTTACTAAAGAATATGAATATATTTTATTAGAAGTAATTGAAAAGGAACCGACAGAGTATGGATATGAATTTGGTCGATGGACAGCAGCAAGGCTAGCAACTTATATGGAAGAGCAAACAGGAATAAACTTAAGTGGCTCTCAAGTTAGGAGAATATTAGAGCGAAAAAAGTACGTTTACCTTTGGGCAAAATACAGCCTAGAGGACAAACAGAATCCGGAAACACGTAAGGTATTTAAAGAAAAATTATCAGAATACTTAAGAATAACAAATATTGCTCCAGAGCGTTTACAGGTATGGTTTTGGGATGAGAGTGGATTTAGTTTAAGAGTGATAAGAAGAAAAAATTGGGGTAAAAAAGGTACAAGAAAACAAATCACAGGACAAAGAAGAAGAGGAAGAGTAAATATTATGGGAGGGTTACGTTATCACGACAAGAAGAGAATGAATTTTGTGATTAAAAAAGGAAATGCAGATGTATTTTATGAGCAGCTTAAATCTTTGAATAATTTTCTCGTACAGGAATGGGTAGAGCAGGGCAATGTAATTGAAGATTTCAATAATTCTTCGGCGAAAATAGTGATTATCTTAGATAATGCCAGCTTCCATAAAAGAAAAGATATTTTAGCTCATATCAAGGCAGAAATGCCAAATATTATCCTGGAATTTCTACCAGCTTATAGTCCAGATTATAATTTAATTGAATTGGTTTGGCATTCCGCAAAAGAATATATAGCTCATAGATTGTTTGAGTCAGTATCACAGCTAGAAGAGTTATTAAATAAATTGTTAAATGAAGGAGGTCTTATTATTAAATGGGAGCGTAAGATTAAAAATAAAGGTAATGCTGTTTATTAAATTTAGCTGCGCATCAGCTTA
>NZ_CAWUDN010000253.1:0-1229 GCF_963920915.1 Nostoc sp. PCC 9305 | reverse complement strand
TGGTCGACTGAGAAAACTTTTTCTCTCCCGACAATTAATCCACCCTGCTCCCCGCTTACGGGGAGGGGAGACAAAGCGCAGCTTTGGCGGGGTGGGGTTCTTGAGGTTTAGTAAGTAATCAAGCGGACATGATATCACCCTAAATCCCTCTCCCAAGCTTGGGAGAGGGACTTTGAAATTGACTCCCCTTCTCCCAATATTGGGAGAAGGGGTTGAGGGATGAGGGCTATACCATTGCACTGTAATTATTAAAAATAGTTAATGGGTAATTGTCGTGCAACAATTACCCATTTCTTAAATTACTATTGCGTATTAGTAAATATTTCCTTCTCTATTGAGTTGTTCATCATGCTTGGCAATAACCCAAATTGCATGAATACTACCTGGTAGCCAACCTAGAACTGTGAGCAAGATGTTAATAAACAGAGTTGGGCCAATTCCAACAGTCAGGAAAACGCCTAAAGGAGGCACTAACAAACCTAGAAGAAAACGAACTAATTTCATGATTTTGCCGTATTTTTGTGAGTTTCTTTAATTACATTCTGCTGAAGATACCGAATTAGGAAATCCACCTTCAGCTCTTTTATTTGGAGTAGAGACGTGAAAAAATTGGTCTTTCTATTCCTTATAATGCTTATCTAGAAGGTAATTCACCTTGGGTTTTTTCGCCACTGCTGGTTAACAGGTTTCTTTCAACAAAGTAGTTGTTAATGAAGGTGTTAGCAAAAGTTAGAATCACTGGCCCAAGAAGGAAACCAATAATTCCACGAACTCCGAACCCAGGAACTAGGACTGCTGCTAACCAGAAACACAAACCGTTGACGACGAGCGAAAATGCTCCAAATGATAGAAAGTTAAGTGGTAGAGAAAGAGCAGACAAAACTGGTTTAACTGAACCGTTAATTAGACCAATTACTAAAGCAGCAATTATAGCTGCGGGAAAATTAGCAATATTAACCCCTGGAACAACTAAATCAACAATCAACAGGCTCAAAGCTGTAGCTAGGGCGGTTAATAATGGTGTTAACATTTTTCTTACCTAATCACTAAAGATTTTTTGTAACTTCTTATCTCATCTTCAACTATGTGCTAGGTTTTAACCTCTCTTGCAAGATAGAATTTGGTTCTACCGTTAGGCCGATCATTGAGAAAAAGATAGCGCTTTTAATACTGCGTAAGTAGAACGGCGTGGAAAAACCAAACTATGTAAAGATAAATAAATACGGAGA
>NZ_CAWUDN010000252.1:0-1325 GCF_963920915.1 Nostoc sp. PCC 9305 | reverse complement strand
ATTACGAATTACGAATTACGAATTACGAATTACGAATTACGAATTACGAATTACGCATTAGCTACTACTTCACTAGCAGGCGACCAAAATGGATAGTCTGTATATCCTTTTTCACCGCCGCCGTAAAAGCTTGCTTGATTTGGCTCATTTAGTGGTGCATTCAAAGCCAAGCGTCGGGGTAAATCGGGATTTGATATAAATAATGTGCCAAAGGCAACTAAATCTGCTGCTTTATTTGCCAGTACTGCATCGCCTTTTTCACGGGTATAACCACCATTGACGATGAGTGTACCTGTAAAGCGATCGCGTATATGACTGGTGGGTACAATTATCCCGCCATGTCTAATATCTGCCTCTGTTGCCTCATAAAGATGCAGATATGCCAAATTAAACTGGTTCAACGCTTGAGCGGCATAACCGAATGTCTCCAGGGGATTGGAGTCACGCATATCGTTAAAAGTCCCACTGGGAGAGAAACGCACCCCAACTCGGTTAGAATCCCACACACTAGTTACCGCCTCTGTCACCTCCAACAGGAATCGGGCACGATTCTCAATAGAACCTCCATATTTATCTGTACGTTGATTCGTGCCGTCCCGGAGAAACTGATCTATTAAATAACCATTAGCTGCGTGAATTTCCACGCCATCAAAACCAGCCGCTAGGGCATTTGCGGCTCCCTGACGGTACTGTTCGACTATCTGCGGTATTTCCGATGTTTCTAAAGCACGGGGAGTAACAAAGGGTTTTGGCCCCTCATAAGTTGCAGCCTCACCTTTAGGAGTAATGGCAGAAGGTGCTACAGGTAAAACTCCATTCGGTTGTAGATCGGGGTGAGAAATCCTGCCTACGTGCCATAGTTGCAGAAAAATTCTGCCGCCGTGCTGATGTACAGCATCGGTTACTAACTTCCATCCCTCCACCTGTTCTGGTGAATGAATTCCTGGTGTTGCGGGATAGCCCTGTCCTTCAGGAGTTACCTGTGTTGCTTCAGAAATAATCAGTCCGGCGGAAGCACGTTGGACGTAGTAAGTAGCATTCAGTTGGTGTGGTACGTTTCCCTCACCTGCCCGGTTTCGGGTTAAGGGTGCCATCACTATCCGGTTAGGTAGTTCCAGATTTCCTAGTTGGTAAGGAGAGAATAAGTTGATCTCAGTAGTCATTGGTTATATCTCCAAATTATTTTAGTCATTAGTCATTTGCCTCGTTCCCAGTCTCCGATTGGGAATGCTCGTCGTTGAGGCTCCGCCTCCCTTACTGGCGGCAGAGTCTAGGGTGTTGACTTTGATGAGATTTACCCATTTTTTATTCATACAGTTTTGGTG
>NZ_CAWUDN010000251.1:0-1329 GCF_963920915.1 Nostoc sp. PCC 9305 | reverse complement strand
CTAGTACACCACGGCGGAAATAAACCAAGCATTATTGTGAGAAACTAAGAAAGTAGAGTCAAAGCAGTTTAGGCTGAAAACAAGGGAAGCAGGTGTGGCACGATTAGCTCCAAAAGTATTAAATTTGAACGAGAGCGATCGCTCAGAACTGCAACAGTTGAGAAACCGACACAATGCGGCGCAACAACTAGTACTACGTGCAAAAATAATTCTCCTAGCGTCAGAGGGGAAAAATCATGGTGAAATTGCGCGGATATTAGATATAAGTCTTGATATGGCTCGTTTATGGCGAAACCGATGGTGTGAAACTAGCGATAAAGAGTTGTCTATTTTGCAGAGATTACAAGACTTAGAGCGTATTGGCGCACCAGTAAAATTTAGTATGGAGCAAGTAATCGAACTATTCGCCCTTGCATGTTCACCACCGTCCGACTATGGACGACCAATAAGTCATTGGACGCCAAGAGAATTAGCAGACGAAATTATGAAACAAGGGATAATTGAAAGTATATCCGTCCGCCATCTGGGAAGATTGTTAGAAGAAGCAGAACTTAAACCCCACCAGAGTCGCTACTGGTTAACCCCCCCCTGTGGACGAAGAATTTGACGCAAAAGTTGAAGATATTACTGGTTTATACATCAACGCCATTGAACGTTATCAAAACGGAGAGCGGACAATATCCATTGATGAAATGACTGGGATTCAGGCTACTGAGCGTCTAGAAAAAGATTTACCAATGCGGCCAGGTTTAGTTGAAAGACGGGAATTTGAATATATTCGTCATGGTACACAAACTTTAATAGCTAATTTTGATGTTGCCACTGGTAAGATTATCGAGCCTAATTGTGGAGATTCCCGAACCGAATCCGATTATCTCTTTAATATTCGTCGAATAATTGAAAGTGACCCCAATGCCAAAAAATGGCATTTAATCATGGATTGTCTGAATACTCACCAGTCTGAGTCGCTGGTTCGGTTGGTTGTACAAATTGAAGGTTTGGATATAGACCTGGGTATTAAGGGAAAAAGTGGCATACTCAAATCCATGAAATCCCGTACTGCTTTTTTGAACGACTCAACACATCGAATTGTTTTCCATTACACACCCAAACATTCTTCTTGGCTCAACCAAATTGAGATTTGGTTCAGTATTTTGGTTCGGAAATTACTCAAGCGTGCCAGCTTCAAAAGTCAGGATGACCTCAAAACTCGAATTCTTGAATTTATCGACTATTTTAATAAAACAATGGCTAAACCTTTTAAGTGGACATATAAGGGTAAAGTCTTGGCCATCTAATACTTGGCTTATTTCCGCCGTGCTGTACTAG
>NZ_CAWUDN010000250.1:0-1337 GCF_963920915.1 Nostoc sp. PCC 9305 | reverse complement strand
CACCTGCTGGGCAATCTGCTCAATCTTGACTAAATTCAGGTTAAACTGAGTCGCCAGAACCTGCGGATTATTATCTGCCACTCCTCCTAATGCCTCAGTCCAAGTTGCTTTTTGTTCCGTGAGTGTTGGCTTTTCAACATCTACGACAATTGTCGGCAAATCCAATTGCCTAACCTCACGAGTGCTAAAGAAAAGTAGACCACCACTGCGGGTAATAAATCGCTGTAAGGGAAGTGCTTGTCCTTCTGTAGTCGGTTTACTGTCAACCTCTTGGGCATCTAAATACAGCGCAAGCGGTAATAACAAGCTTTCCCGATGCCACAAACGAGCAATTGTCTCTAATTCTCCCGCCTGAGTGGGCAATAATTCCACTGACAAACGATAGACATATTTATCTAGTTGGGCTGCTACATGTTGGGCTATTAGTTGCTTGCTGAGAGAATCTGCTCCTACTAGCTGAATAATTGGTAAACGTTGTTCTCTATGCGTTTGGCACAGTTGCAGAATAATTGTTTGGACAACAGCGTTTTGAGATGGCGGTAATTTTACATTCCATTCTGCTGTTTCCATCGGCATCAGTAATGATGCCAAGCGATCGTCTAAAGAATTTAATCCTTTAACATAATTTAATATACGTTCATCTACCCGTAAGCCACTGGCGGTCAGAGGTTGAACTCCTGACTGATGAATTTCAATTAATCGCCAGTAACGCAAAGGGCGTTCCCAAGAAAGGGCATCCCAAGTAGGTTCATCGAATAATGAAAAAGCTAAGGCAAAGGTAGGATAAGGCTGGTGAGAATTATCTGAAGCTTTGGCGCAAAGACGCGCTATACCTGGATCTAATTCCATTGCAATGCATAACAGTAAGACCTGTTGTTCAAAGTCAGATAAATCTAACTTTTGGCTTAATAGAACTAGTGCTGTGGATGGATTCATCCCTTCCACTATTGCCATTTCTGTGACTTTGGGCTTTTCAATATCAGGTAACTGTGCAAACTCAGACAAACGCCAGCGTAGCCAAGCCAGTTCATTTGCTAGGTATTCTTCATTGTTTGCTCTCCAAGAATCGAGGTTGTTCATAAAATCACCACCTTCTGGTTCTGGTCGAAAACAGGCGGTGTCACTGTGCGATCCACTAGCAAACTATCTACACCATCAATCCGCACTCGTACAAAATACTCACCCGGTGTAACACCTGCAATCCGAAACTCCAGCCTATCTGTTTGAGTTGGATGTGGTTGAGCTAGCACTTCGCGATCGCCTAACAATAACGCCACTCTCTGTCTTGGTCGCACTTGGGGGCTTAAAATCAGTGTGAGGGTTACTTCGCCATTAGC
>NZ_CAWUDN010000249.1:0-1350 GCF_963920915.1 Nostoc sp. PCC 9305 | reverse complement strand
CTGGCTGTGGGTGCGATTCGTTCACTCGAAATGAATAGAAATATTCAGGGATGAGTGACATTTGAGAGATAACCCCTAATGGGTGGAGTTCGCACTTTAATCTCTCTCAAATGATAACTGGATAACCATGAGGGTGACTTTCTTTGGAAAACCTAGAGTACATAAAAAGAAGTCCCTCCCCGTAGGTGCAACGGTGACAGCATCACCCCCAGGTTCGAGACTAGCCATCAACGCCTGAAGCGGGGTGAAAAGGAGAAGGGCTAGCAGCCTAAGCTGGTTTCCTCCAAGCATGAATCCATGAATAGCGAAAGCAAAGATGTGTCTGAACCATCGTTAAGGAAAACCAGCGAAATAAGGCTTAATGCGCTGGAGCCTAAAACGGCAAAAGGATAAGGGGCTGGCAAATTCACAGTTGACCAGTAGCACTCCCTATAAACCCGGTGGATAGCATCATTTCTAAAGGTTCTAACAATGGTTATTCGGAACGAAGTAACCTATCGCTGCCCTTGGTTTGGTCGATACCAAGTAGGTGCTAACCGTATGCAGCGAATAGGAGAGATTGAGTCAAAAGCGAATGCTTTGCCGTAATGGTAAAGATATGCTGACGGACTCACGGTGGATTGGATGATGGAGTTGTAAGTAGCAATAATGTCTAAAACACGGCATCAGCCGATGGTGGAATGGAAGGATATCCCTTGGCGAAAGCTGGAGCGGGTGGTCTACAAGTTGCAAAAACGAATCTATCGAGCTTCCCTTCGTGGTGATGTTAAAGCACTTCGCAAACTCCAAAAGACGTTGATGAAATCCTGGTATGCAAAATGCCTAGCGGTTAGGCGGGTAACACAAGACAACCAAGGCAAAAAGACGGCAGGAGTGGATGGTATCAAAACATTATCCCCAGCAGCACGTCTTAAACTGGTTGCCAATCTTAAATTAGGCTCAAAAGTGAAACCGACTCGACGGGTTTGGATTCCCAAACCAGGAGCGGATGAGAAGCGACCTTTGGGCATCCCGACAATGTATGACCGAGCTTTGCAAGCACTTGTTAAACAGGCTCTAGAGCCTGAATGGGAAGCGCGATTTGAACCTAATTCATACGGGTTTAGAGCCGGGCGCTCATGTCATGATGCTATTGAAGCAATATTCAACAGTATCAGTAAAAAGGCGAAATATGTGCTTGATGCGGATATCAGCAAATGTTTCGACCAAATTAACCACAAAGCACTGCTACAAAAATTAAATACATTCCCCACCATTCGCCGTCAAATACGTGCATGGTTAAAAGCGGGGGTGATGGAGAGTGGGCAGTTGTTTTCTACATCTGAGGGTACACCACAGGGTGGGGTCATT
>NZ_CAWUDN010000248.1:0-1351 GCF_963920915.1 Nostoc sp. PCC 9305 | reverse complement strand
CAAAAACACCAGACAGAGAGTATGGTTGAGCCTCGCCCACCTGCACCCACAGTAAAATTTGTGGACGAATACTGCCAGTTGTATCAAAACCTCTTTCCAGAAGTTAGAAGCTTTGAAGCTTTTAAGTACCTACACATGGGATGTGTTTCTGATATAAAACGTAAAACTCTACCGGAAATAGCGAAAATTGTAGGGTTAGATAATCATCAATCATTACATCATTTTTTAACAGCATCACCCTGGGATGTACAAGAATTAAGGAGGCAAAGATTAGAATTAATATTATATATACTTCAAGGTCGCCCAATAATACTAATTATTGATGAGACAGGGGATAAGAAAAAAGGAAATACGACTGATTATGTGAAAAGACAGTACATTGGAAATTTAGGTAAAACAGATAACGGTATTGTGGCGGTTACAGCATATGCAGTCTTATCTGGAATGACATTTCCTCTAATATTTGAAGTATATAAACCGAGGGAAAGATTACAACCAGGAGATAAATATTTAACCAAACCTGAAATCGCTGGAATAATGATCAGAAAATTGCGCTCAATGGGGTTTAGATTCAATCTGGTGCTGGCGGATAGTTTGTATGGTGAAAGTAGTAAAAATTTTTTAAGCGTACTAAATGAATTAAATCTTAATTTTATTGTAGCGATTCGCTCAAACCATAGAGCATGGGGAATTACAGACTCAAAAGTAAAATACTCAGATTGGCAAAGATTCAAGCGTGTTTTCTCGGATTTAAGTTCAGAGAATAGATATATTAGAGAGATAATATGTGGCAAAAAATCGGATATCAGATATTGGCAAATAACAACTGATAAAGAAGAGCTTCCGAAAAACACGACTTGGTATGTAATGAGTAAATATCCAGAAATTACCCCAAGAGAAGTTGGTAATTTTTACGGTCTAAGGACTTGGGTAGAATATGGTTTAAAACAAAGTAAAAATGAATTAGGATGGGCAGATTTTCGCCTAACTCATTATCCACAAATAGAGAAATGGTGGGAAATTGTTTTTAGTGCCTATCTGTTGGTTAGTCTTCATTCTGAACAACTGCTAAAATTACCACCACAATCTGAATCTAGATTTTCATCACATCCTTGGTGGAATCAAGGCAATGGTTGGAATAGTATTCTGAATAACCTCCGTTTGATACTTCAGCCATTTACACTATTTAACTTGATTAAACCTTGGTTAGCGGTCTTTACAGTCCCTAAGCTATCTGAGGGATTTTTTCAACTTCAAATGATTGTTAATAATCTGACTTGCTCAATTTTTCAAAACTTCAATATCCCTTATTTCTATTTTTCCTCTGCCTAGAGTGACAAAAGAGGGTTAA
>NZ_CAWUDN010000247.1:0-1474 GCF_963920915.1 Nostoc sp. PCC 9305 | reverse complement strand
CAAGCGGGGAGGGGTTGGGGGTGGGGTGTTAGGGACTTTTGCAAGAGGTCTAATCCTTGTAGCTTTCACAAAAATATAATTTATATTACCTGTCAGGAGCGAAGGATGTGAGGCGAGATCGCTATTACACTTTGTTAGTGCTGCCTGAACTTCAGACAGCACATTATACACTATTCAAGCTTTATAGAAAATAACCACAGCAGCCTTTGAGTAATTTAAATTAAGCACAAAGGAATGCAGAGTTTTAGCAAGCTTTATTTGCTATGAACTGGCTCAACTTTATATTTAGTTTTAACCAACTCAGGCAATTGTATCAAAAGTTTTTTCACTCTAGCTTGAATATATTTAGGATTTTTAGGTACACGTTTAGCTATATATCTTAATAAAGCAATCTGATAGCCAAACTTATATTGAATTGCGGAAAATATATTGGAATTGATCTGCTTAACTGAACCTTTTTCTAGGTTTTTTAACTTTGCTACTTCACGATGATATACGGGATGCTCTCCCCAAACGCAGGCAAAGTGTACAAGAGCGGGAGACACCACCTGATTGTATTTTTGAAAAGTAGATTTACCTTTAATAGCATCTATATTAAAAGAACCACGAAGACCGATAGGTGTTCGCATCATCTGACCATTATCTTCAAACATACTTTGATTGTGTAGCATCATAGCTAGACCAAAAATACGTTCATCATTAGGGCCATCACCACGAAATTCGCTAATACCTAGCTTTTCCCAATCTTTTGCCAATTCTAGTGCTGTTTCAAAAAAGGCCTTAGCAGTATCGTTTTTTTCAAAATAATAGAGACCTCCATTAAATCTAGGTAATTTTTTCAGATTAAATCGTTTGAGTGTGTCATTTACATCAATGAATGTATCTTTATCACCTGCCTGAAGATATACATTACCTGCCACACTAAAACTTCTGCCTTTAAAATCATCAAAAATAAAGTTAATATCCCTCACTGCTATGCAATCACTATCAATACAAAGTGTATATTTAAATGGAGAATAGTCATAGAGGTGAAACTTTTGCTTTACGTTAGAACCGTATTCATTTTTAATGTTTATGATGCAATCATAAAGCTCTAGTAAATCTTTATCATTTTCACGATCGGTAACAATAGCACGCGGAACATTTGGTGAATGAAGCCGTAGAGAACGTGCTAATGACTTTGCCATTTCTAGATAATAAGATGCTCCGTAAGCATAGGTGATAATGCCACGTTGTGAAATCAACATTATTTTTATTAATTAACAGTATCTAAGCTTTAGTTTTCTAATGGCATTCTAACTTACACGCCAAAGGATAGATATCTACTAATATCAATCAAGCTTAAATTCTGTGTAAAGTGTCCATAAAGTATAGTCTAAATTTTATTGAGACCTGTTTAAACACATCTGATTGATTGCCGTATCCGCTCAATAAATAGGGGATAGGAAGAAAAATAAGAGGATACAAAGGTACA
>NZ_CAWUDN010000246.1:0-1504 GCF_963920915.1 Nostoc sp. PCC 9305 | reverse complement strand
CTGACTTTTCCCGTTAAGTCTCGAAAAGCTTGCTGGCAAAGGATTTAAGAAATAGCACAGCATATACAGTACAGTAATTAAAATTCGGTACTAAAGGTCACGAGCAATGCTGGATTGGTGGGAGAAAAATTTTGCAACCTGTGAGTTGGGCGATCGCCGATTAAATGAGCGTGCAATGTCGATAGGCTATGCTCTTAGTCTTGGGTTTGGCAAAGCACTGTCGGAAATTTTCAGTAGTGGAACTGTACTCAAGAGAGCCTATGAGTTTTTGCTAATCCAAAAGTGGAATTTTCAAAAGTAATTGAACCGCACTGTCAAATGACGGCGGAAACTGTTGCAGAGTATGATGTAGTGCTGTGTGTTGGAGACACTACTTTTCTTGATTATGGCAGTATTGCAGCCAAAAAAGAAGGTTATGGACCAATAGGTAAGGCAGGTAATGGTTTAATATTACACAGTGCATTAGCTATAGAACCCCAGAAAGGTCAATCCATAGGTTTATTGTGGCAAAAACTTTGGAATCGTGAGCCAAAACAGAAACCACCGAAAGATGAAACTCCGACACAGAAGAAAAAACGGCAAGCGGCAGCAAGAGTTGAAGCCCGAAAACGTCCCTTTGAAGAGAAAGAATCTTACAAGTGGATAGAAGCTCTGACCACTGTAGAAAGCCTTACAAATAAGCATACACGAGTAGTTCATATTTTTGACCGAGAAGGTGATATCACAGAAGTTTTCGATAAAGTTCGCCAACTTCAGCACACCGGAGTTCTTGTTCGCGCGGCTCATAACCGCAGTTTAGATTCCGAGAGCGAGCGTCTTTGGTCAAAGCTTCTTGCACAACCTACCAGTTTTGAACAGGAAATCGAATTACCCCAGACTGGACAACGTTCTGCCCGTAAAGTCAAGTTGGCTATACGATTTTGTCCGGTAAATCTCCGTACTCCCTATCGTTTTGATAACCGTGACCCTCTACTCGTATATGCTGTTTATGCCACAGAAATTGATTGTCCCGAAGGTGAAACACCTGTAGAATGGATGTTGCTCACCACTGAAATTGTTGCAGATATCCAGACAGCTTCTCTGATTTTACGCTGGTATACGTATCGCTGGCGGGTTGAAGAGTATCATAAAATTTTCAAGTCTGGATGTCAGGTGGAACGATACAGACTTGCTGCTGAGGGTATGAAAACCTTAGTTGGCTTTTTGAGTGTAATTGCTGTAGAACTGTTGCAGTTGACTTATCTACACCGCACCCAGCCTTCAGCCCCGGCCATTGCAATTCTAAATCCTCTAGAACTCAAGATTTTAAAAGCTAAGTCTCCCAAACCACCCAAACTCCTCACAGTTAATTGGGCTATCGAAGCGATCGCTCGTCTTGGGGGCTACCTAGAACATCGAAGCAAAACACCAATTGGTATCCAGGTACTGTGGCGAGGTTGGTTAAAATTGCATGACCTTTGTGAAGGTTGGCAGCTTGCAAAAGAGACTTAACGGGAAAAGTCAG
>NZ_CAWUDN010000245.1:0-1532 GCF_963920915.1 Nostoc sp. PCC 9305 | reverse complement strand
CAGGGTAAGCTCATCTAATTTGGTATAGGGTGAGCTTGACAAATTAAGTAAGATACAGCGCTTCCGGCTATTATGCAATATAGTTTTCTCCTTGCCCCTCTCCTATCATTGCTTTCAGCTTTTAGGATGTACCTCATAGCTGCCGAAACTGCTGTAAGCATAAACAAAGGCGGAAAAAATGCACTTGACTTAAGAACAAGATCAATGAGAAGACTTTAATACTGTTGTCCCAAAATCTTCAGGAGCCAAGTTGATGTCACAGGGCTTTGAAACAAAATCTGCGGATGAACTTCAAAACGCACGTAGTCAGCGAAAGTCAAAAGAAATAGCAGACATCGGCAGTATTCAACAGAGTTTAATGGAGCATTTTGGGGATATCAAAGACCCAAGAGTAGATCGAACCAAAAAACATCAACTCACAGATATTTTAGTAATTGCGATTTTAGCCATCATCGCCGGAGCGCAAGGGTGGGAAGATATTGAGAATTATGGCATCAGCAAGCAACAGTGGTTAGAAGAGTTTTTGGCATTACCAAACGGTATTCCATCTGATGACACCTTCCGTCGAGTATTTGAATTCATCGACCCAGAAGTATTAAATCAATGTTTTCTGCAATGGGTGGAAACCCTGGTTGGTTCGATGGGGGGAGAGATTATCCCCATAGATGGAAAGACCATTAGAGGTTCTTATGACCGAAATCAGGGTCAAAGCGCACTCCACGTCATAAGTGCCTGGGCAAGTGAACAACGTTTAGTGTTGGCACAGGTAAAAGTAGAAGATAAATCTAATGAAATTACGGCGATTCCCGCATTATTAGAGTTACTAGATATCACAGGTGCTATTATCACCATTGATGCAATGGGGACACAAACTGAAATTGCCAAACAGATTGTCGCTAAAAAAGCTGATTATGTCCTAGCACTTAAAGCTAATCATCCCACTCTCCACTCTCAAGTACAACAATGGTTTGAAACTGAGAAAGCCAATAATTTCCGAGGCGTTGATGTCAGTTATGACAAACGAATTGAGAAAGCACATCATCGCCGAGAAATTCGTGAAGTTTGGACTGTACCTGTTGCTGCTATTGGCGAGCTTTATCAACCCAAATTATGGGCAGGATTGAAAACCCTAGTGATGGTAGTTCGTGTGCGTCATCTTTGGAACAAAACTACCCGTGAAGTTCAGTTTTATCTCACCTCTTTAAACAGTGATGCTCAACTTATCGGTCGGGCTATCCGAAAACACTGGGGTATTGAAAACGAGGCTCATTGGACTCTCGACTGTACTTTTGCGGAAGATGCTTGTCGCATTCGTTCTTTTCACAGTCCCCAGAATTTTGCGCTTTTAAGACGCTTTGCTCTCAATGCTCTTAACCTTGAACAAACCTACAAACGTAGTCTTCGTCAAAAAATGAAACGCACTGCTATGGATAATAATTATATGATTCAGGTTCTTAGTTGTTGTTTGATTGACAATATATTAGATTCTTCTGATTCCTTGCGTCAAGCCTGATTGAGATGCTCTTACCCTG
>NZ_CAWUDN010000244.1:0-1574 GCF_963920915.1 Nostoc sp. PCC 9305 | reverse complement strand
CAGCATTACTCAAGTCAGCATTACTCAAGTCAGCATTACTCAAGTCAGCATTACTTAGGTTTGCATATTGCAGATTTGCGTTTGGCAAGAAGCGATTGCAAAGGCACGCGTTTTCGAGGTTAGCACAACGTAGTTGTATTTTGTTGTCAATAAATTTAAATGCTTCTTGCTGTTCAGTAATCATGGACTTATTTTTCATAGCTTTGAAAAGCGGTTCTGGTGAGCAAAATACTCTTTTTATTTTGTTAATTATCCGCTCGTCAGTCAAACGTAAGTCGGCATTTCTTAACTTTGCATAGCACAATTTAGCATTATTCAGTATGACATTACTTAGTTTCGCATCACTTAAGTCAGCCAACTCTAAATTCAATTCGCTTATAAGCTCCGCATCGCTTAAAAAGCTAATAACACGCCCTTTACGTTCCCCGTCCTTATCCATTCTTCGTAATATTGATAATGTACATGCACGAACACTATCTAGAAGTGCATCTAGCATGAGGCACTTCTGATCTTTAAGTCCTTCTTTTATTGTTTGATTATGATTAATCAATAATTTTAGCTTTTTATCAATTAATAGCTCTGATATATGCTTAAAGTAAGAAAGTAAAGCTTCTTCACGTGAAGTATTGTCAGCCTGTTCGCTTTCACTACGTTGAAACTGATATAGTACAAATGGAATTGCAAGTGTACCCCCAAGTCCCAACCAGTCCCAAAATGTTTTGGCTGATTGATGATGCACAGTTGTTTCTGTAAGCTTAATTTTTTCTCCAGTTCTTGGATTTATTACTTCCTTTGTAGTATCTGATATATTCGAGTCGGGCCCAAATCCAGACCAACTAGCGTTATATAAGATCGGAATAGCAATAGCTCCAGCAATAGCGAGTCCTATCACTATTTTTTGCTTTGTAAGGTACTTATTATGGATCTTCCTAAACCAGTCTTGCTTCTTTTCATCTGTCATATTGGATAATGGTTGAGCTACATAGTTATATTCATTCTTAAACTCCTCAATTTCTTACAAATATAATAATTCAGTATTTATGACTTTACACAAGTATTATATATAACTAGAATAAATACGGAGATACTTCTGCTGGGAGAACAGCACCCTGATGTCGCGCTAAGTTACAACAACTTGGCAGGACGGTAAAAGCAAGCTGAACTACTGTACCAAAAAGCTTAGGGGTAAATCACCCTAACACAATTACTGTCGGTGAAAATCTGAGATTTTTGCGTAATAATTATGCTGAACGCCATGAACAGCATTCCCTTGTGCAGCAATTCCACGTTAGAGCCATTACGTGTAATGGGGGGCGAAAAGTATTATTTTCTCGTGGTTGTGAGCAGCGTCACTAACCTTGAGTATTTTCCCAACTTAGGATCATAAGTTGGGATTTGAGTTCTGACTGGATTAAATAGTTGAATTATATTTATGATACTTTTCAGCGCGATCGCCTTCGCCGTAAATCGTGTTCAGACAAGAAAACTCATCATCTAATACCTCAAAACGACTTTGAAGTACCTCAAAACGACTTTGAAGTACCTCAAAACGACTTTGAAGTACCTCAAAACGA
>NZ_CAWUDN010000243.1:0-1722 GCF_963920915.1 Nostoc sp. PCC 9305 | reverse complement strand
CTGGAGTTTAGACTAAGCCATACAAAATGACCCAGCAGGGCTGAGTTAATCAGAGACTTAGCAAAAGTATGAATAATCTAAGGTATTAAACAGCAACAGATGCTTCTTTACGTGGTCGTGTTACTGTTTTTTTAACAATCGGGCATCGGTTTTTACGGTGACGCTTTTTTCCTGCTTCCCAACCAGGGGACTTTCCGCGAGGTTTGGGTGGAAGGGCTGGAGTACCAATCACCGCAAAAACTCCACCCATAGCTTGAGCGACTCGTCCAGGAGTCAAATTATCGAGTGACTTCTGCCAAGGTAAAGGATTATCAGTCACAATATCACGAGCTAACCACAACTCCCAAGTCATAAAAGGCATTAAGTCACTCCAGCGCTCACATTGCTTGGGAGTGCTTAAATTTGGCACAGTCCAATGTAGACGTTGCTTTAAAAAGCGATACCAGTGGTCAATTGTAAAGCGACGCAAGTAAAGCCGCCAAACTTCTTCTAAGGGAGGTATTTCTTCTCCTGCCCAAGCTAACCACAAAGGTTTCGATACTCGTTGATTACCTTGAACATCAAGACGTTCAACTCTTAAAAGTGACATCGAACGCGTCACCGCTTTACGGAAATGCAGATTTTTCCACAGGCTAACCCGTACCCGTTTTAGTTTCGGATCATCTACCTCGAAGACAGATGCTGCTTGGCCCCATGTTGTTGGTTCATTCAACTTGAATTTATCACCATGTTTTCTGGGACATCCCTTACCCTTATAAGCTCCTGGCTCACCCCATAAACAGAGATTTGAACGCAATCGTACCAGTATATCTGCTGGAATGCTGGCAGTTTTTAACAAAAAAGGGGCACAACCATACTCACTGTCCCAAACTGAAATCGGTCTAATGGGTAAATACTTACACACCTGTTTAAGTTGCCAAACCGCTTTCCCTATTGGGCTTTCGCCACTTGTGATCCGTTCATGTCTCAAGGGTAGGGCCCAACTACCTGATTTTTCTGGTATCCAGGCAATTGTGCTATATCCTTGACCAATGCTAATCGGTTTATTTTCTGCTATGGATGTGCCACTATGCTCATAAGTCCTTTCTTGCAGCGTTACTGCATCCGGGCGTGACCAGTTTGTGTGATCTCCTGCTAACAAGGGTCGTCCCTTGAGGGGTATCTGTTTGATATATAACTGCATCAATTTCTGTCGCTGCGGTCTGCTATCTTGTAGCGCTTCATAAATACTTGGCCACTTGCGTCTAAATACTGGTGATAAGGATAAGTCTGCTAAGGAATAGACAGTGCGGGTCAGCAATATGGCATCTGTTAATTCAAAGGTCGCATCTTTGGCTCTACCTAAATATTTGTAGGCTACTTGACGAAACTCTTCAAGTCTGGCATTTTTCATGTTTGTAGGTGAGTAATGGTAGTTCTTTTCTCACCTTCTACTAAAAGGGGGACTGTATTCAATCAGACACCCCTTTTTTTCTTGATCATTCCCGATCTAATCTCTATCTGATAATGATAATTAAATAGGGGGAGGTGGGAGAGAAACGAGCGATGCTCGTTTCTCTCCCACCCTTTTCATGATTATCATTATTGTATTATTTTCTGAGCAGGTATACTACACAATAATTGTTAAAGGTCAGGATGCTTTAAGGCTGACAAGATAATATTTTTAACCTCTAATTCCTTTTGATTTGCGTTCTCTCATATCGCTTTTAGTCTAAACTCCAG
>NZ_CAWUDN010000242.1:0-1732 GCF_963920915.1 Nostoc sp. PCC 9305 | reverse complement strand
GTAATCGACCACGGGGTGATCGCAGATTAAAAGACAATGCTTCTCTTTGGATAAAGCAGTTGCAGGGATAAATGCCAGAGATTCCAGCAGGTTGAATAAAGGTAAATAACCGGATCTCAGCAATGGGGATTAGGCAGCATTTATTACTTGGTCGGGAGAATCAGCGACTTCAGGAAGTAAAGAAGGGGCTGGCGAATTAGTGCGTGCAGCGCTTACTGCTGATATCATAAAATCCAAAACATTTCGACGCTGAGACTTGAAAGTAGTAACAACAGTTAACATCCTTTGCACAAAACGACTACCCGCCTGGGTTTGGGAGCCAAAACTAGTACGTCGCCATATAACAGCAGGACGTATGGCTCTCTCAGCAGCATTATTTGTTGGTTCAACACCTTCAACCGTCAAAAATAACCATAAAGCAGGTTCAACTTTCAGTATTTGGCGGCAAGTGCGAACAGTTTTAGCCAGTGGAGTTTTTTCTTGAGAACCAATTTCATAATCGGCAGCCTCTTGTAGAGAGAACTTGATGGAGTTACGAATTGGTTGGACTAAAAGTTGAAGTTCACAATGCTTCAAAGTTCCATCTCTGACTCGATGCCAAAGTTCAAATAACAACTCAAGTTGTTTTACCAGAGCCGTTCCTAATTCAGCTGAAACTCCGGGACGCTCTGATATTTTGATGAATTCTCGCTTTAAGTGTGCCCAACACAATTGTCGCTGTGACAAACCTACCCAGTTGTATGCTGCATATCGGTCTGAATTTAAAATACCGCTAAAGTCTTCGCCCAGGAGATTACGGGCAGCATCAGAACAACGGGAAAGCGCAATCTGAAAAAATGTTACCAGAGGCGTTACTGCCTCACATTGCCAAGCTTGACTCTTTTTAGAATTGCACCCATCAACGTTTCCTTGCACAAAGCTTGTTTCATCCGCCCCAACTACACGCGAGTTTTGAACGTATATTTTTGCTGACTCAACTGCACTTTCGACTGCGTTGCTGGCTTCAAATCTCAAGTTGTTGACTGTACCCAAAGACATAGAAACGCCAAATATATCTTGCATTGAACTCTGTACCATTCTTTGACTGTGGCGATACAGTCCGCTCAATATGGTTACAAGAGCTACTACTCTCACACCATATCCACTTGGATGCACGTCTTGTGGTAATTTTGCACGGGTTAAAATTCCACACTGCTGGCATACTAGTTGATGCAGGCGATGTTCTACGATGATTGGGTTAATAGGGGGAATTTCTACGATCTGGTGGCGGTAAGGATTGGCATCTTCTCCCAATAATATTTCTCCGCAACAGCTACAGGTCTTTGGGTGGTGGTCTAAAACACTTGAACATTCGGACACATCGTACAAAAATCGACTATGACCCTTGTGCCCTGGTTGCCCCCCTCGCTTTTTACCACTCTTCTTTTTTTCTGGTTTTTTTTCGGCATGAAGTGGATCTGACGATGGGGGAATGCTGGAGTTTTTTGATGTGCAATTGATTTTTTCTAATAACTCTTGCTGTTTGGACTCAAGTTCCGCCAGCCTTTTTTCTGATTGCTTTATATGCTGCCTCATTTTCTCCACCAGTTGTTTGATGCTGGGTGGAGTCTTTTCCCAATCTGAGTCGGAAATTTCAATTCCGTAGGCGAGGCAGTTTTCATCCATGCCTCTTAATCTACCACCTCAGTACCCCATTTTTGACTGTAGCGTTTCCTATCCTGTGAACGGTTAC
>NZ_CAWUDN010000241.1:0-1790 GCF_963920915.1 Nostoc sp. PCC 9305 | reverse complement strand
TTCTGAGGTGGATTCATCCAGTTCAAAGGTGGATGAACGGAGTTCTGAGGTGGATGAATAAGTATATTTGTAATTTTTGTGGGCATTGCTTATCATTCGCTCAAACCCATGTGCTTACATTGTAGGCTGTATCTAACCTCCAGTTGTATCCTGAACAAGGGTTTTAGCTATGCAGTCTAGAAATTTATTTCAGGGCAGTTAAACAACGCAGATACTTAAGCTTACCTACTAGTTTGCAACTAGTAGCTCTGTGCAAAAATTTTTCGCCACATTTTCCTGTACTTGATTCACAATCATAGAAACAAATTCGTCAAGGTCGAATGGCTTAAGTAAATATTCTTCAAACTCTACATCTGGAATTTGGTCGCAAGTACCGGTGGTAGATGTTGAAGTCACAATGATTGGGATATGCTTACCATTGTTTACCTCTATAGCATCCAATGTATTTAGCAATGTATAAATACTTTCACCTAAAAACCTAATTTCACTGACAATAATGTTGGGCGTGAACCAACTCAGGATTTCTAAAGCTTCTTTTATGGAACCAGCGGTAATCACATTTGCGCTCAGGTCTTCCAGTAAAAAAGCATACAAATCTCTACTATCGCGATCGTTGTCTACAACGAGTACTTGTACACCTTTGAGTATCCCAACTGCCAAGCAAAAGTCATTGATTAAATTCATAATAAGACCTGCGATTAGGACTTTAAGGGCAAAGCGATCTGAAAAATCTGTAGTCTTAAGGTGATGAGACAACCAGATAGGTCAAATAAAAAGTAGCAGAGAACCATTTAATGGTTAGAATTACTAGGTTCTGTTCTTATACTATGAGCGGGTGTTCTTTGATTTCCTAAATGAATTGATTAACTACGACATAAAACGTAGAAAAACTTTTCAAAAAAAGGCGCGGTATGTTCCCTCCAAAAATCTCTGGTTCAATTAACTGAAAATAGCTGTAAAGAATTAATCAACAAAACTATTCCCATTCCCTGTCCTCAAGTTCCTTCTGAGGCAATAATAAGGTGGCTTCAATTTCTTGCCTGATAGCAGGGGTTACTTCACAATTGCTATGCAAGCAATCGAGTAGTAACTGATTAGCATCATAGTAATGTTGTAACACTTGCTGTTGTTCAATGCTAAAGTCCCACTGGTGGTTAATGTTGCGATAATTAATCACCGTTGTCTTTAACTGTTCAGCCCAGGTTGAATAGTTCGTCTGCCACCACAGTTCAAACCGTTCTTGACTTTGACGAGAATTGGGTAATTGGTCAGAGAGTTGTTGCAGAGATTTATAAAGTCCAACATCCAGAACAATACCCAGAATAGTCGAGAGAGCATCTCCACAGGCGTGGATATGGGCGAATGCTTCATCAACTGTACTAAAGAGTCTGCACTCCGAAGCATGGTAGCGGTTAACAAGAAGATTTCGCGTGGGGTCAGTGATATGACTGATCAGACCAGACAGCGTTTGCTAAAATGCCTGTAGGTTATGGCTGGTAACGATTTTCCTGGCTGTGAAGTATTCTTGAAAGGCCAGATAGGAGCAAGAAAAATTCCCCGCGCAGCGCGATAAGCGGACTTCTCTGCGAGACGCTACGCGAACGTTTGTAATAATTTTCATCAAAAAACTTTAACCCAACCGTATTGTCCTAACCCCCTCCTCCCCGCACGCGCTACGGTGTACACACAAGTCTTCTAGAGTTGCACCACAGCCTTTTGATCCCCCCAACCCCCCTTTTTAAGGCAGGGCTGTTTCATTCGATCTCTTAGGGATTTTGTCAAGAGTATGA
>NZ_CAWUDN010000240.1:0-1861 GCF_963920915.1 Nostoc sp. PCC 9305 | reverse complement strand
ACCCGGATTTCTCACAAGTGAGAAAAAAACACTTGGATTAGCCAGATTTAGGATAATTTAATTGATACATCATAAAAACACCTACAGAACATGATTTAATTTAAGTAAAAACCGAATAAACTAAAAATACATAAAATACGTAAGCAATAATTAATACTGAAATGATAAACTTTTATTAATAAAAATTGATATGCCAATTTATGGAGTCAAATCAACTAAAATAACCCCCAAAAATCAACGATTGAAAATCACAATTAGCTATTGCTTATGAATTAAATTAGGTCATTATTAACAATTGACTTGGTAGTTGAGATAAACGATTATAAACCTCTGCAAAAATATCCTTATAAGGACAAGCACTGCTAATTGCAATTAAAATCCGTCGTTTAGTAATAGTAATAACAGCCCCTAGCTTCAATAGTTTTGTGCGTATAGTCTCAATAGTTGCATTTTGGAGTTCTGTTTTTGCTAAACATTGCTCTCGCAGAGCATTCATTAAAACGTAAGCAATAGACGCAAACCACAAACGTAATTGATTTCCAGCAAATGTATGGGTACTAGTTCTATCACTGTGTAACCCTAGTTTTTGTTCTTTTAGACAATTCTCCATATTGCCTCGTGGACAGTACTTTTGAGTATAAAGTCGTCCTGGCGGAATTTTATTAATAGGGAGTGAAGTCACTACAAAGCGTGTATCTACTTTTTCATGGCTATACTCAACTTTGGTAACAACACGACGACTACGGCTCCAACTATCTAATGTTTGATAGTCAAGGGAACAATACCAAACTGAGTTGTCAACAAATGCTGCTGCGTCATTTTTTAAATCTGGTGATGGTGGAAATAATGTTTCAAACAACTCAACTACTTGTTTAATTTTTCCTGAGTATTCTTGAGATGCACGATACTTTATTGATTGAGATAGCTGAATTAGCCTGGGATTTTGTCCCAGTCCAAATACATAATCAATTTCAGTTTGAGATTCACACCATGACATAATATCTTCTCTAGAATAAGCGCTATCTCCACGAATAACAATTTTCACATCCTTCCATCGTGAACGTATTATTTTTATGACCCGTTGTAATTCTGACAATCCCCCTTCTGCTGGGTCTACGTTAGATGCACGAAGTTTTGCTGCGAGTAAATATTTGCCACAGAAAATATAAAGTGGAGCATAACAATATCCCCGATAATAGGGATTAAAGAATGTTTCTTCTTGATTACCATGAACTAAATCATCGGTAACATCTAAGTCCAAAATTATCTCTCGTGGCGGCTTTTGATAAGATTCTAGAAATAGCTCAACGAAGAGTGTTTCTATGGCTGATGGATCATGCTCAACACGGTGATATCTACTATCAACTCTTGAAGATACGTTTTCTGGACAATGCTCAAGACGATTTAAGGTACTTTTGCCTGCCAATATAATTGATTTTTGTTCCTCATTAATCACTTTTCCAACTGCAAATGCAAATATTGGGTCATGACGTAGAGTTTCATGGTCATTTATATCCTCATAGCCCATGATTAAGCCATATATTCTTTGTGCAATTAAGCTATTAACTGGATGCAGAATTTTATTTGGCTCTCGGTAGTCTTTGAAACATCCTGCTAGTCGTGATGTTATCTCTCTTTTTCTGTCCAGTTCCGCAATTAATGTTAATCCTGCATCAGATGTTACAGGCTCGCCCTTGAAATTAACTATAGCTGGACAGGACTTTACTTGTTCAAATATGAACTGTTCCGGTATACAATCATTTTTATTTGGGGTCATACTTCAAACTGCTGTAATTGTTGCACAATATACATTTTGGCAGTTTTTGACCCCTGTTTCTTCAAGCTTTGTGAGAAATCCGGG
>NZ_CAWUDN010000239.1:0-1865 GCF_963920915.1 Nostoc sp. PCC 9305 | reverse complement strand
CAGAGTCAAAGTCCCCCTTTTTAAGGGGGATTTAGGGGGATCTTCAACGATTTTGATTTTATACAAAGATGTGTATACACCGTAGCCCCGCAAGGGAAGAGGGGTTCTTGTAGCTCACCCAATCGAGAACCGCTATAAACAAGCATAAAAAAATTAATCGGGATTCTTAATTTTAAAAGAGGTTTTGCCAATGACCAATTCAGATTTAGAAAGAGTCACAGTTCGCCCAATTGACGAGTATAACCAAAAGTTGGTATCTTACGTCCATCCGCCAAATTGGGTTAATCCTAAACCCGCCGATGTTTACGACTTGGTAGTAATTGGTGCTGGTACGGCGGGATTAGTCGTGGCTGCGGGTGCTGCGGGTCTGGATTTGGGTTTAAAGGTGGCGTTAATTGAAAAGCATCTCATGGGTGGAGATTGCTTAAATGTTGGTTGCGTACCATCTAAAACTATTATTCGTTCTGCTCGCGTCGTTGGCGAAATCTGGGATGCTAAAGACTTGGGAGTTAATATTCCCCAACATAATATTGATGTTGATTTTCCCAAAGTTATGGCCAGGATGCGGAAGATAAGAGCTGATATCAGCCATAATGATTCGGCGGAGCGCTTCTCTTCATTGGGTGTTGATGTCTTTTTGGGTAGCGGTCGATTTGCAAGTAAAAATACCGTGGAAGTTGGCAACAAAACCCTCAAGTTTAAAAAAGCTGTAATTGCGACTGGCGCAAGAGCCGCACAACTGTCGATTCCGGGAATTGAACAGGCGGGTTATCTAACCAATGAGACGGTTTTTTCCTTAATTCAACGACCAGAACGTTTGGCGGTGATTGGTGGCGGGCCCATTGGTTGCGAATTGGCACAAGCTTTCCGGCGTTTGGGTTGTGAGGTGGTGCTTTTCCATAGCGGTTCTCATCTCCTGAATAAAGAAGACGCTGAAGCCGCTAAAATTCTCCAAAAGGTTTTGATTAACGAAGGAATTCGCCTAGTACTAGATTCCAAGTTGGAGGAAGTGGTAACTGTCACCGAAGGGAAACGCCTTTACTTTTCTTCCAACGGTCATCGAGATTCGGTGACAGTCGATGAAATTTTGGTCGGTGCGGGGCGATCGCCAAATGTCGAAAATCTAAATTTAGAAGCTGTGGGTGTAGAATATGACAAGCACCAAGGCGTAAAGGTAAATGATTACCTGCAAACGACCAATCCCAAAATTTACGCAGCTGGCGATATCTGCATGAACTGGAAGTTTACCCATGCTGCTGATGCAGCGGCGCGGATTGTAATTAAAAATACCCTGTTTTCTCCCTTTGGCATAGGACGCTCGAAACTCAGTAGTCTGGTGATGCCTTGGGTAACTTATACTGACCCAGAAATTGCTCACGTAGGTTTGTACGAACACGAGGCGCAGAAATTGGGTATTGAGGTGACAACCATCAACATACCTTTTAATAGTGTAGATCGAGCGATCGCAGATGGTGAAGAGTTAGGATTTCTCAAAATCCACCATAAAAAGGGGTCTGATGAAATCATCGGTGCAACTATTGTCGCCAGTCACGCAGGTGAGATGATTTCAGAAGTGACTACGGCAATGGTGAATAAGATTGGTTTGAGCAAGTTAAGCAGTGTAATTCATCCTTATCCCACTCAAGCTGAAGCAATTAAAAAAGCCGCTGATGCTTATCGCCGAACACTCTTAACATCAAATACCAAAAAATTCTTGGGATTTCTGACAAAGTTATCTTGAGCAAAATCAGTGAACAGTCGGATAACTAAAAGTCCCTAACACCCCACCCCCAACCCCTCCCCGCAAGCGGGGCTACGGTGTACACACAAGTCTTCTAGAGTTGCACCACAGCCTTTTGATCCCC
>NZ_CAWUDN010000238.1:0-1880 GCF_963920915.1 Nostoc sp. PCC 9305 | reverse complement strand
CAACGATTTTGGTTTTATACAAAGATGTGTGTACACCGTAGCGCAAGCGGGGAGGGGTTGGGGGTGGGGTGTTAGGGACTTTTGCAAGAGGTCTAGTGATGTAGAACAGGCGATACCAGCTTCTCTACAACTTTGAAGTTTCAATATTGCGTTACCTTTTGCTAACGCATCTAGCAACTTTTCAAAAAATTATCAAGATTATGGAGGAAAAATGGAACCAATTTTACCTGGTGCGCCTTGGTTAATCGCGCACAAATCTATATTGGGAGTGAATAAACCTAATAAAATTACATTAAATGGACAAGATTATGTAATTTGGCAAAACCAAAAAGGTGAAGTGTTTGCCATTGATAACATTTGTCCGCACATGCAAGCGCCCTTATCAGGCGGCTGGGTTTGTCAAGAAAGAGATACTATTACTTGCCCTTTTCATGCACTAGAATTTGATGGGCAAGGCAGACTACAGCAAGGAGATAAAAAAGACACTCAGCCAATTACTAAAGTATTAGAGCTAATTATTAGCAATGATTGCATCTGGACTTATGCCGGATTTGAGCCAAGATTACCTATCCCAGATTTGCATCAGAAAATTGTCGATGAATACGAGTTCATTGGAGTAACTGGGGAAAAAAGTATTCAAGGTGAATTTTTGAGTAACCTGATGGTTAACTATGACTATAATCACCAAAATGGTACTCATAAAGAACTATTTAAAATTACATCTTGTCATGTAAGTCATTTTGAAGAAAAAGGATACTCTGCTACAGTCAAACAAGAACTGACAAGAGCCAACAACACATTAGGAGAAATTATCAAAAATCCTATTTTGGGAATATTCCCGAAAACGCTTGCTAACACACTCGAATACGCTTTTCCTTCAACTACAGCTTTGTTGGCTAAAACCCCTATTGGTGATATTGCTCAAATTCATATTCTCTACCCGGAAACAGAAAAAATTACCAAGACGTTTATTTTGATGTATGCCAAAGTCGTCAATCCTTTGATGAAATTTCTGTTTAAGAATTCAGTTTTACAAGCAGCAGCCACAGTCATTGAGCAAGATACAAGTGCTGTCGAAAGTTTATATCCTCGACAAAAACCAAAAATTAGATTGCCAAATGAAGAAATTATGTTCTACGCAGAAAAACTCTACCACAATTGGTAATTTTGATTTGCAAAGCCTAACTGCCCTTTACAATTAAACTGTAGCTAATTACTGCTGGAGGTACTCAAATATGCGTCAGATGAAATCAGCCGAGTAAATGCCTGGTAGTTATGGCTTGCCCATCTTGGGGGAGACTTTAGAAATATTTCGGGATTTAGAACTGTATCTATGGCGAAGATTCCAGCAGCATGGTTCAGTTTTTAAGACGAGCGTCATGGGATACAAACGTGCTTATCTAATTGGCCCTGATGCTAATCGGCTGGTGCTGGTAGAACAAGCTGAAAATATGTCGTCGCGGATCGGTTGGTATTTCTTAGAATCAACATTTGGCAACAATATTTTATTACAAGATGGGGAAGAACATCGCCTAACTCGTCGTTTGATGTATCCAGCATTTCACGGAAAAGCGATCGCTACATACTTCGACACCATTCAAAATATTGTGCAAGACTTCCTCAAAGATTGGGGAGAGCGAGGAACGATTTCCTTAAATTCTAGTTTCCGCCAGCTTACCCTAATGGTTGCGACTCGCCTGTTTTTGGGAAGTCAGAACAAGAGCGAAGTTGAGCAAACCAGTCAGTGATTTACACAACTGATAGATAGCAGTATGGCGATATTGAAATGGAATGTCCCTTTTACTTTATATGGTCGCGGTCAAAATCTGGAGTTTAGACTAAGCCATACAAAATGACCCAGCAGGGCTGAGTTAATCAGA
>NZ_CAWUDN010000237.1:0-1898 GCF_963920915.1 Nostoc sp. PCC 9305 | reverse complement strand
GGGGATCAAAAGGCTGTGGTGCAACTCTAGAAGACTTGTGTGTACACCGTAGCCCTGCAAGGGAAGGGGAGTAAGACTCTTAACTCCTAACTCCTAACTCCTAACTTTTAACTCCTACCCAATGCAAGATGATTCAACCAGGACTGATACGCTGTTAATTAAGGCAAAACTTCTATTAGACAAATTGTAAAATCAATGAATTACCTTGTTGCCGTATTACCAGACCGCATTCAAGCCGAAGCTGCTTACTTAGCTTTAGAAAAAGAAGGCATTAACAGCACTATTTTGGGGAGGGGGTATAAAACGGCTGACGAGTTTGGCTTAATTGACCCCCAAGATCGAGCTAAAAAGCAAGCAAAACAGATGGCAACCTGGCTGATACCATTTGGCTTTTTTGCAGGTTTTACATTCAGCCTGATTACTGGTTTAGATACTTTTGCCTGGGCGGGTGAAGTTGGCAATCACATTGTTGGCGGACTGCTGGGTGCTGCTAGTGGTGCGATGGGTGGCGTGGTTGTCGGTGGCGGAGTCGGTTTACTTATAGGTGGTGGTGATGCTTTACCTTATCGCAACCGCTTAGATGCAGGTAAATATTTAGTTGCCGTTGAAGGTTCTGAAACTCTAACTCGCCAAGCAACCAAAATATTGCGTCAGTTCGATCCAGAAAATATCCAAGGTTATGCCGACACAAATACTGTGTATTGAATAAATCATAGTTTACAGATCGCGACACAGCGGCTTGAGTTACTTTCCTATTCTTGGGAGATGGCGTAAGCCGCTGCGATCGCCAACAAATCCCAACTAGAAAAGCTAATCCAATCAGGATAGGAACTGTAGAAATGGGAATTAAAGCTAGAATCAGGATAGTTATAGCAAATTAATTCTCAATTAATAACTCATAATTTTTAAGAATGTTGCCACGAGAAGAACTTTTAAAAGGTGTTGAAAATCGAGATAGTGTCGCTCGTGCAATCGATCAAGCGGAGCAAGCAATCAAAACTTGGGAAGTAGTTTTGACAGATTTTCTATCTCCCCCAGAATTGGCAGAAATTCAACGGGTGTTTAACCGATTAACAGAAGTGCAATTAGTCGCGTGGGGTGGATATCCGCAAGCTGAACGTCAAAGAATAGCGATCGCCCGTTCGGAACTTCCGTTAGAGCAATCTCAAGTTAGCCTTGTAGCTGTAGAAATTGCTGGTAATTTCCTGTTTGATACCGCCTCTCACCGCGACTTTTTAGGCGCAATGTTAGGGACAGGAATTGTTCGTGAAAAGACGGGAGATGTGATTGTCTTGGGAGAACGAGGGGCGCAGGCGATTGTTGCCCCAGAGTTGGTAGAATTTTTGTCAATGAGCCTGAAACAGGTGCGATCAGTTCCTGTGAAAACTCAGCAGATTGAGCTAACTGAATTAAAGGTTCGGGAACCTAAGAAAAAAGAATTAACTACTGTGGAGGCTTCTTTAAGATTAGATGCGATCGCATCTGCTGGTTTTGGTATGTCCCGCAGCAAAATGGTTGATTTCATCGATGCTGGTGATGTCCGCGTCAACTGGAAGGAAGTTACCCAAGCTAGTTCTCAAGTCAAATCAGGCGACTTAATCGCCATTCGTTCTAAAGGGCGTTTAGAAGTTGGCGAAATTGCCGTTACCAAAAAAGAGCGTTACCGAGTTCAATTAACAAGATATATGTAATAAGTTAGGAGTGAAAAGTTAGGAGTGAGGAGTTTTAAATACATCAGTTTATTTAACTTCAAACTCCAAACCCATAACTCCTAACTTCTAACTCCTAACTAGATACTTAATACTTAGGGAATTCCAAATAAAAAAATATACAACTATTTATTGTGGGGTGGGCATCTTGCCCGCCCGCACTATGGACTGGGCGGGCAAGATGCCCAC
>NZ_CAWUDN010000236.1:0-1914 GCF_963920915.1 Nostoc sp. PCC 9305 | reverse complement strand
GGGATCTAAACGCTGTGAGGCAACTCTCAAAGACTTGTGTGTACACCGTAGCCTTGCGGGGAGGGGTGCAATGGCTATGGGAATCATAACTAATTACGCGGACATGATATTACAGCAATTTGCAGTTGACATAAACTTGTACAGTGGTGCTACCCTACAATTCCTTTTCTAAAGCTTTGCGGGCAATCCGGGTTACATAAACTGTAACAGCGACTGTCGCAAATAAACCCAAGATGCGAATTGCCCATTGTAAAGTCGGGTTGGTAGGTTGAGCCTCAGTCCCAATCATCGCCAGATTTCCTGCAAGGGAACCAATATAAACGTACATGATGGTTCCGGGAATCATGCCTAGAGAGCCGATGAAATAATCTTGAAGTGAAACTCCCGTGATGCCAAATGCATAGTTGAGCAAATTGAAAGGAAATATGGGGGATAGTCGCGTTAACAGGACAATTTTCAATCCTTCTTTACCTACCGCTTGGTCAATGGCGGCAAATTTTTTGTTATCTGCGATTTTACCAGCAACCCAACCCCTTGCTAAATAACGTCCGACGAGAAAAGCAGCTGTAGCGCCAAGGGTTGCACCGATAAACACGTAAAGAGAACCCCAAACTGCACCAAAAATCACACCTGCTCCCAAGGTGAGAATAGAACCTGGGAAAAAAGCAACGGTAGCGATAATATAAAGGGCAATAAAAGCTATGGCTCCTAACGCACCCAGGCTATCAATCCACTGCAAGGCTTCGCGTAAAATTGCTTGGGGATTGAAAGAATTTGAATTTGCCAATTCTTGTGCCAAAGCCGGGTCTGTGTTTAATGAAAAACTACTTGCCAATATTAGTAATATTAATGCGCCGAGGCTAAAAAATTTCTGGAAGTTTCTGGCATCAATACTTTTAACACTTCGGCTTCGCTCAGTGTTAAAGCCGAGCGGAGTCGTTCGCGTAGCGTCTCGCAGAGAGGCTTTAAATATCTGAATGATTGTTAGTTTTTTCATGGGTTGTGATTTCTTCTACTGCCACACTTTGAGCTAATGCTTTCTGAGCAACTTTTGTGATATACACAGTTACAGCAACGGTAGCAATCAACCCAACTACTCGCATTATCCATTGCCAGATTTGAGTTTCTGGAGTAATTGGTTGATGAGAGGTGTTAATCATGGCAAGATTACCAGCTAAAGAACCAATATAAACGTACATCACAGTACCGGGAATAATGCCGAAGGAACCTAATATATAGTCTTTGAGAGAAACCTGTGTTATCCCAAAAGCATAATTTAATAAATTGAAGGGAAAAATAGGTGAAAGACGAGTTAGCAAAACAATTTTCCATCCTTCTTTAGCAACTGCTAAATCAATCGCTTTAAATTTAGGATGTTTTTCCATTTGTCGATAAACCCAATCCCGCGACAGGTAGCGTCCAATAAGAAAAGCCAAGGTTGCTCCAATTGTTGCAGCAATTAGCACATATATCGATCCCCAAAATACACCAAACAGACAACCACCTTTGAGGGTTAGAAGAGAACCCGGTATAAATAGTAATGTTGCTAAGTTGAAAATAACTATGTAGGCAATAGGCCCGAAAGCACCAAGACTGTGAACCCAAATGACTAAGGTTTGTAAAAGTCCCTGAAAGTTTAACTGTTTAGCAGCAATTATTAGAGTGATAATCAGGCAACTTAGCAGTAGTAGTTTGAGTTTGGAATTTAATAAACGCTTGTTCATTTTTATAAGTTTCACCCTCAGAGGCTCGACGTTGACCTTTTGAGGCTCGACGTTGACCTTCTGAGGCTCGACGTTGACCTTCTGAGGCTCAATGTTGACCTTCTGAGGCTCAATGTTGACCTTCCGAGGCTCGACGTTGACCTTCTGAGGCTCGATGTTGACCTTCTGAGGCTCGATGTTGACCTTCTGA
>NZ_CAWUDN010000235.1:0-1961 GCF_963920915.1 Nostoc sp. PCC 9305 | reverse complement strand
GTATCCGCTCAATAAATAGGGGATAGGAAGAAAAATAAGAGGATACAAAGGTACACAAGGATCGTAGAATATAGTGGATGACGCAGAAACCATTTTCAGGCAAACAAGTATCGGCATTACTGCAAACAATCGACCCAAAAGAGATTGTAGACAATGCTGTGCGTCAAACTGTAGAACTTTTATTGAACCTGATAGAGCAACTGAACTCAAAAGTCAAAGATTTAGAAGAAGAAAACCAGAAGTTACTCTCTGAAAACAATCGGCTTAAGGGAGAACAAGGGAAACCAGACATCAAGCCCAACTTGAAAGGGTTAAAGAAAGACCACTCATCAGAGAAAGAACGCAAAACCCCTTCTTCGCACAGCAAAAGTAGCAAAAAAGCTAATCTAAAAATAGATCGGTCGGAGATTCTAGAATACCCTCCATCAGAATTACCACAAGACGCACAATTCAAGGGTTATGAGGAAGTAATTGTCCAAGACATCTTACTGAAAACGGATAACGTACTTTTCCGTAAGCAGAAATATTACTCACCCCAAACAGGAAAAACCTATTTAGCAGAATTACCACTCGGATATGACGGAGAGTTTGGTCCAGGAGTAAAAGCTTTAGTGATGAGCCTTTACTACGGGGGCAATATGACTCAAGGGAAATTATTAGAGTTATTAGAAGATATTGGCATTTCAATGTCAGCAGGATATTTATCGAATCTACTAATTAAAAACCAAAGTGACTTTGAAACTGAGTTCAACGAAGTATATGTATCAGGATTAGCGAGTAGTCCTTGGCAGCATTTAGATCAAACAGGTGCGCGTGTAAAAGGGGTAAATCACACAACAAATGTAATTTGTAATCCCCTGTATACAGTCTACTATACAACACTAAGAAAAGACCGATTAAGCGTACTTGGGGTATTGCAGAATAGTCAAGAAATTGAATTTATTCTGAATCTACTCACCTACGAGTTATTAGCTAGCTTAAATTTTCCAACCAAGTGGACTAATCGAATCAAATTATTGCCTCAAGAAACAGCATTTACTTGTGAACAGTTTAATGCGTTGTTGGATAAGCATTTAAACAAATTGGGATCTCAACATCGGACTCGTGTTTTAGAAGCCGCAGCGATTGCTTTTTACCATCAGCAATCCTTAATTCCAGTAGTACAAATCCTTGTTTGCGACGATGCACCCCAGTTTAAGTTACTAACAGATCATTTAGCTTTATGTTGGGTACATGAAGCTAGACATTATAAAAAGTTAAATCCCTTTGTTGCTTGTCATCAACAAACCTTAGAGAAATTTTTAGATGACTTTTGGATTTACTATCGAGAATTGCTCTTCTTTAAAGATTCTCCAAACCAAAAAAGAAAGCTGGAGCTAAAATCCCAATTCTGGGAGCTTTTTGGTACTGAAACTGGTTATAAGCAGTTAGATGAACGAAAAAGATTAACAGCAGCAAAAGTATCTGAGTTATTATTGGTTTTAGAGAATCCTGAATTGCCGCTACATAATAACCCTGCGGAACTAGCTGCTAGAACTATGGTGCAGCGACGTAACATTAGTTATGCGACTCAAACAAGTGAAGGCACTAAAGCTTGGGATATTTTTATGTCTCTTGTCGCGACCACTCGGAAATTAGGAATTAGCTTTTTTGAATATGTGCGCGACCGCATTTCCCAGTCAGGTAAAATTTTATCTTTAGGAACTATTATTCGAGAGAAATGTTTTCTTATCCTTCAAGCGTTGTCGCCCCAAGAAGAATTACTTTGCATGTCAGGGTAAAAACGAAGAGCTTAATAAAACAGTTAAACTGAAAACTAAAAACTACACTTACTATATTTAATTGTACGTGCGTCGAATCGTGCGCCCGTATCGCTTAAGGTTAAGGTATTTGTCTGTTTCCTACATTCATTCAACAATCACTAATAATTGTTGCTTACCGCAACTTATTGAGCGGATACT
>NZ_CAWUDN010000234.1:0-1965 GCF_963920915.1 Nostoc sp. PCC 9305 | reverse complement strand
GGGGACTTTGACTCTGGTTCCCCCTTTTTTAAGGCTAGGGGGGATCTAAACGCTGGGAGGCAACTCTCAAAGACTTGTGTATACACCGTAGTTTACAAGGGGAGGGTTAGGGTGGGGTAAAACCCGGATTTGTCAATTATTTCCAACTTGTGTGTACACGGTAGCCCCGCTTGCGGGGAGGGGAGACAAAGCGTAGCTTTGGCGGGGTGGGGTTCTTTCTTATTTTTGATTTATGCAAGAGGTCTACTCTTTTGAATGTAAATTCGGATAACTAAAGTCTTGTCTGCAATGGACGAACTAATTCTACCGAGCATTTGCTCGGCTAACTTCGGCTACTGCATGGACAAGTTATATAGCTAACTAATTTTTTAGTTAGTTAATATTAACTTAATAAATTTCATCTTCTATGTCAACTACTAACCAAGTTTTTAGTTAATATATTTTCGTTATGATGATGGAGCAATGTGGGTCGTTCAACGCAGTCAAAATTCTCATCTAAAAAGCCGCGTCAGGTGCGCGATGCAGAAGCGACGAAAAAGCAGATTCTCGATGCGGCGGAAGCGGAGTTTGCCAGAAATGGACTTCAAGGGGCGCGGACAGGAGCGATCGCTAGAGGTGCAGGTGTCACCACAGCGATGATTTACTACTACTTCCAGAGCAAGGAAGGGCTATATCAAGCGGTTCTGCAACGTCCGGCGGTGGAAATGCACGAAGGGTTTGAGCAGCTAAATTTGGATCGGTTCCCACCAGAGGAAGCCTTGAAACTGCTTGTCAAAGAAGCGATCGCTTATGAAGCTGCTCACCCGCATAGAGGAATGCTTTGGTTCCAAGAAGCAAACCAAAATCAGGGAAAGTATTTTAAAGAAGGGAATTGGCAAGAAAATTTTAGCTATCTCATCAAGATTTTAGAGCGGGGGATGGCGGAAGGTTGTTTCCGTCAACTCGATCCATTTTTCACCACCCTGCATATTATTGGGGTTTGTAATATGTACTTCAACGCTTACGAAAACATTAAGCATACTAGACCCGATTTGCAACTGCTAAGTCCAGAAATGATTGAGCAGCATACTCAAGCAGCAGTTAATTTTATCTTGGCTGGTGTGCAATGTAGTGAGAATTAGGGATTGAATATTGGGAAAACTGCGTAGGCGTAGCCCGCCGTAGGCATCGCGTGCCAAAGCGTCATCAGGGAACTCCAAGAAATAAATTATCCCGCTTCAAGTTGCTGACTGTGGTCACTGAGCGAAGTCGAAGTGTTGACTGTTAACTGTAAACGGTGGGATATTTTTTTATTTGGAAGTAACTAACTTTCTCTAAAACTTAACTTACTAAAACTAAATCTGGCGAACTTACCCAGCGACTATTCAGCGATCGCATCGGGAGCATCCACTTTTGGAAGAAACACCGGGCGATTGGAAATCGCGGCTACACAAACTCTCGTCCGCCTACGCGGACTCTCTGAAACCCGCGCAGGCGGGTTTAGTTTGTATAGCCCCAGACTTCTAGTCTGAGGGCGATCCGCCAAAAGTGGATGCTCCCATCGCATCTAAAGCTGGGTGTGGAGTCAGCCACTATTAAATAAAAAAGTCTTGAAATTATCGAAAAACCGAACAGCAAAAATTAAGAAACGCTTGCGGTATCAAAATTGTAAGTGAGTTACCACAAGCGTTTCTCTTTGATAATACTGTTTAACACTTTTACGCGACAATAGCTAGTGTTTGGCTATAGAAACAAAGTAAGCTAAAAGAGAAAAATCCTGACCTGCTTTTTGGTTGTCACTGATTAAGGCATATCCATTAGAAGAGAGAACTTAATCATTTTCCTCATCTCTAGAATTGCTCTTAGATAAAGCTACAGAATTGTAATAGAAACCAGTCACTGCTGTAGCTAATGGGCCTATTAACGAGTATACCCGGATTTCTCACAAGTGAGAAAAAAACACTTGGATTAGCCAGATTTAGGATA
>NZ_CAWUDN010000233.1:0-2032 GCF_963920915.1 Nostoc sp. PCC 9305 | reverse complement strand
CATGACCTTTGTGAAGGTTGGCAGCTTGCAAAAGAGACTTAACGGGAAAAGTCAGCTCAATAGACCTCTTGCAAAAATATATTTTTGCACTCTTAGGGAAAAGGGAAAAGGTTAAAGGGAAAGGATTTTGAGTTTTTTTCCCCTTTTCCCCTTCCCCTTTACCCCGACTTTTGCAAGAAGTCTAATGAGAATTGCTGATGCCCAATGCTAGGGTGTTGACTTTGATGAGATTTACCCATTTTTTATTCATACAGTTTTGGTGTCATCATCGGTGAACCAAATTTGCAGGAGTAATGAGTAATGAGTAATGAGTAATGAGTAATGAGTAAATATCCATTACTTATTACTCATTACTGAAAGAACGCGAAAAATAACTTTTCCCACTGCAAATTTTACTCCAGCCTTGGATTGGAAAGGATTGTGCATGAATTTTTAACCCCTGAAAAGTTACAAAATCAACACCCTAGCCCAATGCCCAATTCAATCACGTAATGTGTAGCCAAGACCGATCACAGTTTGAATGAGACATTTTTCGTTATTGGCTTCAAGTTTCAGGCGCAGGTAGTTAATGTAAGGTTCAATGATGTTGGCATCGCCCATAAAGTCATAACCCCAGACTTCCTCTAAAATGCGATCGCAGCTAATTATCTGTCGCGGATGGGCGAGTAAATATTCTAGTAAATCAAATTCTTTAGTAGTTAACTCAATTAACCGCCGATCTCGATACACTTCCCGCGTGCGACGATTTAAACTCAGGTCTTCAAATTCTAAAACATCTGCGTATGCTTGGTTGCTTCTTCGTAGGTGAGCGCTGACTCTGGCTAATAATTCATCAACACTGAAGGGTTTAACGAGGTAATCATCAGCACCAGCATCTAAACCTGCAATGCGATCGCTCACTTCATCTTTGACGGTTAATAAGATTATCGGCACTTTCTCAGCTATATTCCGCAAGCGGCTGCAAATTTCCGACCCCGACAACCCAGGCAACATCCAGTCTAAAATTACTAAATCCAGATGCAACTCCCTGGCTGCGGTGAGTGCAGTTAATCCATCGTAGGCAATACTGACTTGATAGCCTTCATAATTCAATTCCAACTCGATAAATCGTGCCAGTTTGACCTCATCTTCAATCAGTAAGATGTGCGTCATGATGATCTTAATAATTTCAGCAGGATACGGGAAGCAACAATAGTGCCAGCTACTTAATAGCCAAACATCTAATTAGGTGTACGTTAGCTTAGTATAAACCTGAGTAAGTAACAACCGTAAACCTGCAATTACCGATCGCTGCTCGATGAAGAACAATCCAACTGGCTATCAGCAATAAGCTGTGATATCTTCACCACATTCATCGGCAAGATAACAGAGCGCTCTAAAACGCAAACCAACCACTTCCTCGTATAGAGGATTTAATTTACACATAGGTGGAAGATGAAATAGCTTCCGACCAAACAGTGTGATGTCTCGCTCAAAGGGACACTGAGCAGGAATAGTTTTGCATAAGAAATGAGCCAATTTGGAGTTATGAATTTCTATTGTTTCCAACCACTCGCGGACTGGGTGCAGTAGATCGTTGTGTAAGTGAACTTGAATAAAGCTTGTCATAATTTTTCACCTTGATAATTTCAAACTAGATTGAGTTTTTTGTATTTGAATCTCTATAACTAAATACGGTTAGGTTTTGTAGTTTTATGCACTTATTACTTTTTATTTGGTTCTCTACAGAGGTAGAAAGAGTACTGTTAACTACACATTCAAGTACTACAGTTCCCGATAATTTGTCCTGACTTTTCACTTCATATTGAAAAACCCATCAAAACCTAACCCTCTAATCTTTCCCTAGTAGAGAAGCTCGATTTTTAGGGCAAAAATAGACCTTTTACAAAAATATATTTTTGCTAGAGAGGGAAAAGGGTAAAGGTTAAAGGGAAAGGATTTTGAGTTTCTTTAGGGATTTCCAAGAAATAAATTATTCAATATTGTGGGGTGGGCATCTTGCCATTGGTGTCAAGTTAAGGCATCAGCCCAG
>NZ_CAWUDN010000232.1:0-2225 GCF_963920915.1 Nostoc sp. PCC 9305 | reverse complement strand
TGGTAGAGTCGATGCCCGGTATTATCCGGGGCACCTCTCTGTTAAATCTGGGCGTGCGACTTTCATCGCACCCAGCTTCCGATGTTCTTAGCTTGCGCTTTTGCTCATGTGTTTGTAATCGTGGCAACTCTCATGAATTGCTTCAAGATTATTTTTCTTCCAGTTGGCATGATTTCCGTCGATGTGATGCAGGTGAACCCTTTCTTCACCGATGAACTTTAAGCCGCAGGAAGCACATCTATGGTTTTGCTTCTTAAGAGCAATAGAGGTTTCGCCGAAATAGAGCTTACTGTTACGTTCGCTCCAGTAGGCTATATCTCCGTCATAGGGGGATTTGGTTCCTTTAACCATGACGTGTTTATTTTCTGAGTAAGAAACTGCTGGAAATGCTTTGTCTAGTAATTTCTTGCTAGAGTAGCGGTTCTGTCTAGTTTCCTTGTTGAATACCCTGTAAGCTCGCGTTTCGATGTGGTATAACGAGTTTCTAGACCCGTCCATCTTGCAGAACTTATGGTAGTTTCTCCAACCTCTAACTACCGGGGCTAATTTCTCAGCTTTTGTGGTAGCACCATAATTCGAGTTGTTGACGATGTATTTTACTTTCTTACGAAAAGCTTTGAAGTTATCCACTGAGGGAGTACTCTTGAGCTTTCCGTTTTTCTGGACTTTGAAGTGCCAGCCAAGGAAATCAAACCCATCTGTCGCGGCGGTAACTTTGGTTTTCTTTTGGCTTACATTCATTCCGCGATTGCGGAGGAACTCGCTGATTCTTTCAAGTATCTCTGTTGCATCGTCTTCGGGTCGGAGTATAATAACCATGTCATCCGCGTATCGAATCGAAGGCTCGACTATACGAGTGACTGAGGTTTTATCAGTGATTCTATCTCCTGGGTTCTTGTGGTATCGGTGTATACTCTCAATCCCGTTGAGTGCAATATTTGCTAGTAATGGACTGACCACTCCCCCTTGTGGGGTTCCTTGTTCAGGGAATTCTGGATTTACCCCTGCCTTGAGGCATCGGAAGATACCGAGTTTTAAGCCTTTCGGAGCGATGAGTTCGTCCATTATTGCTGAGTGGTTAATCCTGTCGAAGCATTTTTCGATATCGAGTTCAATAACTCGTTTTTCTGTTCCATTGCTGCTGGCGTTGAGGTTATTAAAAATGTACTTTTGTGCATCGTGAGCAGAGCGCCCAGTTCTAAACCCGTAACTCCTAGCGTGGAAAGTGGCTTCGTGTGCTGGTTCGAGCGCATATTTTGCTAGGCATTGCCAAGCTCTATCTGCGATGGTTGGTATTTTAAGCATTCTGGTAGTCCCGTCCTTTTTAGGGATGGGGATTTCCCGTAATCCTTGATGCTTCCAATTTCCACTATTCATTTTCAGTAGTCTTTCAAGGTTGAAGCGTTCTTCAAATGAGAGGGATTTCTTACCATCAATACCAGCCGTCTTTTTACCAGCATTTAGCTGAGATACAAGTCTAATTGCAAGAAATCGAGCCGAGGTAGATTTTAGAATAAGCTTTTGGAGTAACTTGGCTTTCCGCTTGTCTCCAACTTGAACAGCTTTATACACGCGCTTTTGAAGGCGGAAAAGGTTACGGCGGAATTTCTTCCACGGCAGGATTTTCCAAGATTCACTAGTTTTGTAACTGTGCCTAATCATTTTCTCTTCTGGAGTTTGTGTATTCTGAACACCTCAGACCAATTACGGTCTGTCCTACCCGAATTGTGGGGATTCCTCCGCTCGTCTGGGCTACTTGGAGTTCGACTGCCCCTAGACCCACAACTCGTTTTTATTCGTTCCCTCGGAGAGATTGATTGTTCCGTTAGATGTAGCCAATTCGACTGCTAGATTCCCTGGACTCTTGCCGTTCCTTCAATGATGTTCGGCGGGAATGACCTCCAGCATGGTCAGGGATTTTATTGAGTTGCGCCCTGCCAGTTAATAAGTCGCTTTTCTAGGCTCTGTTTCATCATAGGAACTCCCTGTTAGCGCCAGTGTCAACCCGCAACGGTCGTCTGATTGCGCCCTGTTCCCAGCTTCACTCTACAAGAATCGAGCTTGTTCGGTGTGGGCAGATGAGGAGTCAATTCTGAGTCTGAATGGCAAGGCTTGCACTTGCATCTGACCGAGAGTTCAGCCTTTAATGACAGTAATCTGCTGTCGGGCTGGATTAGTTATTTACGGACTGATTACCGTTATTCGCTAATCACCGAATCGCACCA
>NZ_CAWUDN010000231.1:0-2253 GCF_963920915.1 Nostoc sp. PCC 9305 | reverse complement strand
TAAGATTAAAAATAAAGGTAATGCTGTTTATTAAATTTAGCTGCGCATCAGCTTATAACTTAGGTTAGGGGTATTAGCGTTTGCCAAAGATGCCAGAAAACACCTCAAACTGAGCGCTCCTCATCAGAAGACTGTTCATTTATTATATTAGCTGCCTCAAGTAACAGTTCCACAGTTGTTGCCAAGAGGGTTCGTACACGAGTTAACTGATTTCGACGCTCAATCCCCAGCCGTGCTTCAGTGTTTCGCGGATCGTCATCATGACTTAAATGAACAACTTTCACTTTCTGCTGTTTTTCGGATGGTTCAAATATTGGCTCAGTCGCAGTGAGTTTGTTGTATCCATAAACTCCACTAGGGCGCTTCACATTATAATGATGTACTTCACAGCCACTAGGAGCAATGTAGCATCCTTCTAGATTATTTAAGAAGTGAAGCAATTGTTCAATACAGGCGGCGATCGCTTCCATTTGTGCAGCAACGCCCAGCGATTGTGCGCTTTGAGGACAACCTCTCGACATCAGCATCGTCACTGCCGCTTCGCGGCGCGTGGTTCTAAAGGTTTCCTCTGTGCGTTCCCACTCCTGTTGCCGTTGGCAAGACGCAATCTCCCGCACGCGAATTAGTTCGATCTCTTCATCTGGAGTCAACTTAATAGCTGCTCCACAGGTTGTATAATTGAAGCATTCTCCAGGGTGAATACCCGGTTGCAACATCATTGAGGCACAGTCAAAGCCAAGTCCACATATCTTACGTGGCATAATTTCAAATTAGTTCTAGCTTAATATATTTATTATAATAGCTAGAATAAAAGGGTGTATAAAAGCAAGTAGTATTAATCGTAGTTTATATCGGATAAAAGATAAGGGTATCTTATTTTGTGTCCCTCCCGAATTCGTGTATACTATGCTTACAGCCATAAGTTGTCAAAATCGGACAACTTATGGCTTGTAATCAAGTCGGACAACTTATGCTTGGATTTCCGGGTTGAAGGAAAATAAAGTAGAGCCGTTGTTATCTTGTTGCTTGCCTTACTGAATTTCGAGCAAGTTTAAACCCTCGACAGGAGATAAACTAAGCTTGTAACACCATCTCAAAAATTTGTATAAAGTAGGCAATGTTCGTTTAGGCGTAACTTTTGTTTCTCTGATGAGGGGATTTGTGTGGAGTGAGGGAGTAGCAGCAAGCAGATTTCCAAGAGCTTGAGCAATCCACAAATCCCGATCAAATTTGCGCCCTTTGCTTCGGCTATGACTCGGTACGTCAAGATTGCGCCCAAGCCAAGCACCACACTCGTGACAGTAGCCGTTTAATTTCTGAGGTTGGAAAAAAGGTTGGGTATGACCGTAGCACAAACAGTATATTTGTAAATAGCGTTGATGGTATGGGCAGACAGTTACAGGCTCTAACGCCCATAACAGAGGTTGATATACAGGGGTATTAGCATCACGCCAATCTTGGTAACAACCTGCACACCAACGCTGCTGTGTATGGAAGATGTGGTTAAATGAAAGTCGCCAAGTTTTCCAAGGCAACAAAGTTAAATAGCTGATATCTTTGCGACCAGTTAAGATTTCTAGTACATTAACAACCTTAGAAACATGCTGTGTTTGGGAAAGCCAAAATTGGGCAGTTGGTTGCTGCAAAATGGCTAGTTCTTTTCGCAATCTAACTACAACTAGCTCGATAGCATCTTTTTTGGATAATCCTGGAGGCTGCTCGTTAAGAAAAAATAAAGGAGCAATGTAATAGCGAATCAAGTCCCCAACTGTAATTCCATGTGCATCAGCCAAGCGAATTAAGTAGCTACTCAAGCTCTCGACAATTGCTGTGCCGACACCAACTGGTGGTAGAGAGAAAAGACGGCTACGCTCAGGTAGTATGGGTTGCTCTAATTCCCATGATTGATACAATTTCAAGTTCTCAACAGGCATTGTGTCCACCACCGACAGGACGACGCTGTGGCAGAGGCTGACCGACCGCAGCGTGACGACGAGTTTGTTTAGCAGATGTCTGCAATGTTTTTGGAGTCACATCAGTTGCGACTTCTAATCCCAAAGCAGCCCGCAGAGCGTTGGTATCCCTACGGCTATTAAGTTGTTCCTCCCCATGAAGAGCTTCGTTAAGCAGAATTATGCACTGCTCAGTTTTGAGAGCATGTGACTCAAGATCGGAAAAAGTTAAAGTTTTGTCACCTTTGACTGGAGTTTAGACTAAGCCATACAAAATGACCCAGCAGGGCTGAGTTAATCA
>NZ_CAWUDN010000230.1:0-2268 GCF_963920915.1 Nostoc sp. PCC 9305 | reverse complement strand
AAAGACGTTCACTTCATCCGCCTCAATCATGGGAACAGCAAAAGCTTCTCAATCTTTACATAGCTAAACAAAAGCTAGAAGAGGTGATGTACTTGTTGGGGGAATAGTTAACTCAAAAGCTTAGTTAATAGCAAGGACTCTATCTAGAGTCCTTTTTTTGTGCATATTTTCAAAATACTTGGAGTAGTACTTGGAGTTTTCAGGAGATAACAGACAGATAGATATAAAAATAATATTTTTGTACTACTTTTCTACTCATTCTCAATAGTGAGTGATAATGACTCTCACGATACTTTGATTAATGCCAGAAATGCCCTATAACCGGGTGTTAGTAAGGGAATGATGGAATGTACCAGCAAGCGAAAATAAGAGGCATAGTGACAAAAACAGCTAGAACCTTTGTATGGTAATGTGTGAAATAGATTTGGAGTCGTACTTGGAGTTTATACGAGATGATTAGTGTGTGAGCATATATTGAGCATTGATAATTAGTAATAATTTATACTTAAAATAGTTAATTTATTACTTAAAATATTATATTTGAGCATTAAATGAGCATTTTGTGAAAAATAAAGGTTAAGAGTATTGAAAAATAAAGGTTTAAAGGTCATCATTGTGCGCCACGGTCAAAGCGGTTATAACACCGAGCGGCGTATCCAAGGACGCACTGATGCGTCAACATTAACCGAAAAAGGTCGTAATGATGCAAGTCTTGTAGGCAAAGCCCTCAGCAATATCTTATTTAATGCGATTTACAGCAGTCCCTTACAACGAGCAAAACACACAGCAGATATTATCCATAGTGAGTTAGCTACTCATGCTGAACAATCTGCTGTACTTCAAGTTTCTGATTTGCTGCTAGAAATCGACCTACCTTTATGGGAAGCACTGCTAACTTCTGAAGTCAAGCAAAAATTTGCCGAAGACTACCGCACTTGGCATCAACACCCCGACAAACTGCGGATGCTGCTTAATGATGCACAAGGGACAAGAGAACATTTTCCCGTTCTTGCTTTATACGAACAAGCACGGCAGTTTTGGCAAGAAATTTTGTCCCAACATCAAGGCGAAACCATTCTCATCGTGGGACATAACGGAATTAATCGCGCCTTGATTAGCACAGCGTTAGGCATCCCTCCCAGTCGCTACCACTCAATACAGCAATCTAACTGTGGCATCACCGTATTAAACTTTGCTGGAGCATTGGGCGAACCAGTCCAGCTAGAATCCTTAAATCAGACGCAACACACGGGAGAATCTTTACCCTCATTGCGACCGGATCATCAAGGAGTACGATTGTTACTAGTGCGTCATGGGGAAACTGACTGGAATCGCCAAACCAGGTTTCAAGGACAAATTGATGTCCCCCTCAACGACAACGGTAGACAACAGTCACTAAAAGCAGGTGAATTTCTTCAAGACGTAGAAATTGATTTTGCTGTAAGTAGCACCATGCTCCGCCCTAAAGAAACAGCAGAAATTATCTTAAAACGACATCCAAATGTAAAGTTAGAATTGCAAGATGGTTTAAGAGAAATCAGTCATGGTCTTTGGGAAGGAAAATTAGAAACAGAGATAGAGCAAGAGTTTCCGGGAGAGTTGCAGCGATGGCGGCTGATACCAACGCAAGTGCAAATGCCTGAAGGAGAGAACTTGCAACAGGTGTGGGAGCGCAGCGTTGCAGCTTGGCAATCAATTCTGCAAGCAGCATCAAATAATCAATTCAAAACTGTATTAGTAGTAGCTCATGACGCTACTAACAAAACCTTGCTTTGTCACATTCTGGGTTTATCGCTGGAAAACTTCTGGAGTTTTCGTCAGGGGAACGGTGCAGTTAGTGTTATCGACTACCCTGCTGGAATCGATGGTTTACCAGTACTGCAAGCGATGAACATCACCTATCACTTTGGTGGAGGCGTACTAGATAAAACAGCAGCGGGAGCGTTGTAAAAAAGTTAGGAGTTAGGAGTTAGGAGTTAGGAATAAAGTTAGGAGTGAAAAATTATGAGTAATGAATAAAGTTAGAAGTGATGAGCAAGGAATAAATAACTCATAACGGGAGCATCTCAATGAGTGTAAAAACACTTTTGCCCTAGCGAATGGAATTCGCGGCTATACAGACAAAACCCACCTCCGTGGGTTTCAAATCCTTTGAGTCCGCGTAGGCGGACTTCGTTTGTGTAGCCGCGATTTCTAATCGCCTGGTATATTTGCTCCTAACTCCTAACTCCTAACTCCTAACTCCTAACTCCTAACTCCTAACTCCTA
>NZ_CAWUDN010000229.1:0-2293 GCF_963920915.1 Nostoc sp. PCC 9305 | reverse complement strand
CTACGCGTAGCGTCTCGTAGAGAAGCGTCTACGTTAAAAAAATTAACTATGACAACAGAGTTTTAGCCTTAACCCAAGCGTATTGGTTTATAACCCAATACGCTTGGGTTAGGGGTTACTGGTGTAAATAATTGGTCTTTCAAGACGCTGCAATACGCGATAAATCGCGTCTCTACATCTGGGCTTTGTCGCTAATTCTGAACTGTATTGCTTTATAACCGTTCCACAAGTTCTAGTCTTTCTAGGTAAATCCTTTAACCATCTATGTTTGAGGATTTTCGGAAATTGCGTAGGTGTTGGTGTAGCCTATCCAAGAGTTGCTCGTCGTAGACATCGCACTCCTCACACTGATTGAGCAATTTCTCTAAAAACAGGAATAATCGCCCTAACAAGATATTGCTTTGTCTAAATCAGTCATAGTAGAAGTTACAGCTAGTGGATATAGAAGCTCCTCTAATGTGTTATCACGACTGGTTTAGTTTGACATGAACTCAACTAGCAACGAAAATCAAGGTTTATAAACATCAAATATGAACGTTTTACTTCTATACCCCCGCTTTCCAAAAAGTTTTTGGTCTTTTGAAAAAACACTGGCTTTATTAGACCGTAAAGCAATGCTACCGCCTTTAGGCTTAGTGACTGTAGCGGCGATTTTACCGCAAGAATGGAATTTCAAGCTAGTAGATCGAAATGTTCGCGTCTGTACAGAAGCAGAATGGGCTTGGGCAGATTTGGTTATTATGTCGGCGATGATTGTGCAAAAAGAGGATTTGCTCTCTCAAATATTAGAAGCAAAACAGAGAGGTAAACTAGTCGCTGTGGGTGGGCCCTTCCCGACAGCGCTACCGAATGAAATGACATCCGCCGGCGCAGATTATTTGATATTAGACGAGGGGGAAATTACCCTACCTTTATTTGTAGCAGCGATCGCACGGGGCGATCGCACAGGCATTTTTCGTTCTGGTGGGGAAAAACCAGATGTCACCAACACTCCAACACCTCGCTTTGACTTGCTAGAGTTTGAAGCTTATGCAGAGATGTCGGTGCAATTTTCCCGTGGATGCCCCTTTCAATGTGAATTTTGCGACATTATTGTGCTATACGGTCGCAAACCCCGCACCAAAAACCCAGAGCAACTCTTAGCAGAACTTGATTGTCTCTACAAACTGGGTTGGCGGCGCAGTATTTTTATGGTGGATGACAACTTCATTGGCAATAAGCGGAACGTCAAATTATTTCTGAAGTCCCTTCTACCCTGGATGGTGGAACATAACTATCCTTTTTCCTTTGCCACAGAGGCTTCAGTTGATTTAGCCCAAGATCAAGAACTGATGGATTTGATGGTAGTGTGTAATTTCGGAGCCGTTTTTCTGGGAATTGAAACCCCCGACGAAGAAAGTCTTACTTTCACACAGAAATATCAGAATACCAGAGACTCACTCAGTGACGCGGTGAATAAAATTACCCGCTCCGGGCTGCGAGTCATGGCAGGGTTTATCATTGGGTTTGATGGCGAGAAAGTAGGAGCCGGCGCCCGAATTGTCAAGTTTGTCGAGCAAACAGCAATTCCCACAGCCTTATTTAGTATGTTGCAAGCCCTTCCAGATACAGCTCTTTGGCATAGATTAGAAAAGGAAGGACGACTCCGCAATAAATCAGCCAACATCAACCAAACCACGTTGATGAACTTTGTCCCAACTCGACCTTTAGAAGACATCGCTCGTGAATATGTGCAGGCTTTCTGTGATTTGTATGAGCCAGAGCGGTTTTTGGAGCGTACATACAAACACTTCCGGCTTTTGGGCGAAGCAACCTACCCGAAAAAAGGCAAAGCTGCCAAGAAACCATTGAACTGGAAAGTACTCCGAGCATTTCTGATTATTTGCTGGCGTCAAGGTGTACGTCGTCAGACGCGCTGGCAATTCTGGCGCAATTTATGGAACATGTATCAACATAATCCGGGTGGGGTGAGTAGCTATTTAGCTGTTTGTGCCCAAATTGAGCATTTCTTGGAATATCGCCAAATTGTTCGGGATGAAATTGAGGCGCAAGTGGCTGAATTTCTAGAAGCAGAAGCTAGGGTAAAACCGGAAGCAGAAGTGATGGAAGTATTAACTCATAGTAGTTAAAGCAAGGGTTTAAGACCTCTACTGAATGCCTCTTTCAGCTTTCCCAATCATACCAGGAGATAATCATTAGACCTCTTGCAAAAGTCCCTAACACCCCACCCCCAACCCCTGCTACGGTGTATACACAAGTCTTTGAGAGTTGCCTCACAGCGTTTAGATCCCCC
>NZ_CAWUDN010000228.1:0-2550 GCF_963920915.1 Nostoc sp. PCC 9305 | reverse complement strand
TCTGATTAACTCAGCCCTGCTGGGTCATTTTGTATGGCTTAGTCTAAACTCCAGAACCCATAAATTATCCAAATAAACGAACCGCAGAGACGCAGAGAACGCAGAGGGAGGAGAAATAAAGAGGATTTTTGTATCAGTTTTAGGATATTTTTCAACTCTCATTTCTCCGTGTCCTCTGCGCCTTTGCGGTTCATTATTTAAGAGAAATGTAGAGTGGGCAGGGCCCACGCTACAAGTGAACAGAGGAAATGGAACATGGAACGTTGTGATTGTCATTGGTCATTAGTCCTTTACAAATGACTAATGACAGTTATTTCTTAGCCGCTAGATATTCGTTTGCGGCTTTCTCAACACCTGTACCCTTGAAGAAGTCTTGGTTGAGACTGGTGTACAACTCTAAGGGATGGATTGAGAGGAAGTAGCGGAGGTCTTCTTCGGTGATGATTTCGCGTTCTGCCATTGAGTAGGCGTTGGCAGTAACGGCGGTGATATCAGGCACATCCCAGTGACCGGAATCGGAACCTAAGAAGGCTTTAACTCTATCGCCAAAGGGATTCGCGGCACGATTAAAGGCTTGGCTTACACGGGTATCGTCTGATTCTGTACCGAAGTAGAAATGATTCAAGAAGCGATCGCGGATATCCTCTGGCTTCGTTACTCCTGCAACGGCGAATTCATCCAAATCACCTGGTTCTAGGGGAGATAATAACTCAGCGTGGAAACCTAAACCGCTACCTAGTTGATCCAAACGACCATGTACTAATTCGCCACCATAACGGGTATATAGTTCTAGCAATTCTTCGCGATCGATATTGGCAGGATTGTTATTTTCCACCAAATGGTCTTTATTGCGAGTATCCCAATGCCAAATCAAATCGGTGTACAAACTAGCACCCCAAGCTGCACCTCCTTCTAAAAAGGCAAACTTGAGTGTGGGGAAGCGGTGAGTGACACCACCAAAGAACAGAGATTTACATAGTGCTTCCGCAGCCGATGCAAAGTGACCAATATGGTTGTATTGGTAATTGCTAATGGAACGCCGATTGATCCAGCCCATACCAGAAGAGTGGGTGGTGGGTACAACTTTCAGTTCTACGCACTTCGCCCAGAAGGGATCGTAATCATATTTACTATCCAAGCCAAAAGTATCAATCCAGATGGCTTCGTTGGCTACTTCTTCGCCATACTTCTCGAAGGCGGGAATGGGGCGGCAGATATGTCCGGGGATTTGAATTGCTTTGAGTCCCAGCACTTTCACCGCATATTCCAACTCTGCGATCGCCTCTTCGGGCGTATGCATGGGAATAGCCGCAATGGGTGTTAAGCGATCGCTATAAGGACGGAAAATATCAGCGTGGTAAGTATTAGCCGCACGGCAAACAGCGCGCCGCATTTCTTCATTCCCGATGTGTGGGGCCATTGTTGCCAAGTTGGGGTACACAACGGCAAAGTCTGTACCAGCTTCTTGCAAGCGTTCGTGCAACAACTTTGGCAAACTAACGGTAGCTAAATTTAAGGGATCGTTAGTGGGACGAGTCCAGAAAGGAGGGCGGGCGGTGCGGTTAGCGCGGCGTTCTTCCCAAGATTGTTTAAACCATTTAGAGCGAGATGCACCGGGTAAGTGTTCTTGAAAACGTTCTGCGTAGGCGTAGCCCGCCGTAGGCATCGCAGTTCCAGCAACTTGCTCTAAATAGTCTAAGAATGCTGGGGGAAATTCTTGGGTATGTACATCAGTATCGATGATCGGATAACCCAGTTTTTCCCGAATTTGAGCAGACTTGGTTTTTCTGGGACGGTCTAATGCAATAGTCATAGGTTCTACCTTATTTTTCAATTGGATTGGGTAGATAGTCAATGCTGATTCAGAAGGTTGTTTACTCTCTTCTCAACAGCAATTCTTTTGAAGAAGTTGGGATTTTTCTTTATATGTGGCGTGATTAGTAAAGATAAAATCTCGAAAATCAGCTTCACTGATAATTTCCTTCTCCATAAATTCTCTCTGTGTTCTCTGCGCCTCTGTGGTTCGTTAAAAAAAAAAGATAAATAAACTTAACGCGGCTGTTCATTAACAACCCAATCTGTTAATTTAAAGTCCGACTTTGCCAAACCCTGCGAGACTAAAAATTTCTTCGTCCCCTCTAAAAGTTTCACTCCCTCGGCTGGTAATGGTTCTTCTGAAACCTGTTTGAGTGGAAACGATACTTTTATAATATCGATGGGATATTTAGTAATTTGAGCGTGATACTGATAATATTCTTCAGAATTCGCTTTTAAATCCTTAGCTGCTTCTGTGAGAATTGCATTAAATTTCTGCGGGAAATCAGGCTGTTTCGCCAAAAAGCTTTCGGTTGCAACCACTAATGATGTCCCTGACAAACCCTGATGATTTGCCGAAGAATCAATCACTGGAAACCCTTGTGATTTCAAAAAAGGGCCCAAATCGCTTGAGGTTGCATAAGCTGCTACATCACCACGTTCTAAAGCTGCTTTTGCCTCAGTAAGTAAGTCGGCGGGAAAATTTATAAGTATGTAACGAAAATTTAACCAGAG
>NZ_CAWUDN010000227.1:0-2652 GCF_963920915.1 Nostoc sp. PCC 9305 | reverse complement strand
AATTCAATAAACGACTGCCCGAATTCAATAAACGACTGCCCGAATTCAATAAACGACTGCCCGAATTCAATAAACGACTGCCCGAATTCAATAAACGACTGCCCGAATTCAATAAACGACTGCCCGAATTCAATAAACGACTGCCCGAATTCAATAAACGACTGCCCGAATTCAATAAACAACTGCCCGAATTCAATATAGGAACTTAGCAAACTTAGCACTCTGGTTCCCATGCTCTGCATGGGAATCCTCCTCGTTGAAGGCTCTGCCTCCAATCTGGCATTGAGTCAGAGACTCAATGAATGCATTCCCAGTCTGAGACTGGGAACGAGGAAATTTAAAGTCCCTCTCCCAAACTTGAGAGAGGGATTTAGGGTGAGGGCTTTTGATTCATGCAAGAAGTCTAATGTGAAGAATATGCTTTAGATGTGTTTTTAAGCAAAGACATCTAAGTAAATACGGTAGTATATGGTTAGTGTTAGGTTATTTAAATATTCTGTATTTTCAACGTAAATATGCACGCAGAATTTCTCATGACTAGAGTATAAAAATCTCTTTCTTTATCAATAGTTAACTATTGGTTTGAATGTATACCCCGATTAATTTGTACAGTCCCATTCGACTTAGAGAGTTTGAGAAAAAATCAGTACTACTGAAAAGCCTTTTCAGAGGGTGAATCTTTGCTAAATATTATTTTTCCTAATTGTTAAGGTATAAAGTATGCCGATAATATCAATTTCGGTAAATATTTTGTGCCTGAAAACAGCGCTAAATTGAAGATTGAGAACTGAAATTACTAAAAAAATGGAATCAGGTAGGTAAAAGTTATGGCAAATATTATTGGAACCAGCGGCTACGACTTACTACAGGGTGGTGTTGGAAATGATACTTTAACTGGTGGTACTGGGAATGATATTTTAACTGGTGGCGGTGGCAAGGATAAATTTGTTTACAACTTGGGCGATGGCACTGATACAATCACTGATTTCGGTGGCATAGGTAAAGGAACTAACCCGACAGCAGCAGTTATTGCTGAAGTAGACACCATCAAATTTCAGGGTGCAGGATTAACTGCTCGAAATTTACTGCTGCTTCAGAATGGCAACGATTTAGAAATCACCTTTGAGGGTAATACTAATTCCGTAGTTATTCTGCAAAATTTCAAGCTAGAAAACTTGGAGAATCTGAAAGCTTCTGGAGGCAAACCAGCAATTGGTAATATCCTGTTTGACGGGCAAAATAGCATCACCGACAGCTTTAATGTCCTCGATTCCAACTCTACTGATACTAGCCTGGGCATCAAGAACACAGTAACTTTCCTCAATGACCTCAACAATAACATTACGGGGTTAGAAGACTCTAATGATGTAGTTAATGGTCAAGGCGGTAATGACAAAATCGATGGCTTGAGTGGAAACGATTTGCTGCGAGGTGGTGCGGGTGATGATACCCTCATTGGTGGTACGGGAAATGATACCCTCATTGGTGGTACGGGGAATGACTCCCTTGCTGGCAATAATCTGCTTTCTGGGGGTTATGGCAATGATTATCTCTCCATCTCTGGCTACGAGAGCTTTAGCTACCCAGACTACGACTACAACTCTCGCTCGTCTGGTAAAAACACCCTCAATGGTGGCGCGGGTGACGATAACTTGAGTGCTAGCGGTTCAACAGGCAATAATTTGCTCTCTGGGGACGATGGCAATGATAATCTCTCCATCTCTGGCTACTACAACGGAGGTAACTACGGAGCCGACGACTCTCGCTCGTCTGGTAAGAACACCCTCAACGGCGGTGCAGGTAAGGATACCTTGAGTGCTGGCGGTTCAACAGGCGATAATTTGCTCTCTGGGGGTGATGGCAATGATTATCTCTCCATCTCTGGCTACTACAGCTATATTCCTAGCGACCCCTACTCACCCCGCGATGTCTCCATCACATACGAGTCTCGCTCGTCTGGAAAAAACACTCTTAACGGTGGTAGTGGGGACGATAACTTGGATGCTAGTAATTCAAAAGGTGATAACTTACTCGATGGTGGCGCTGGCAATGATTATATCTCCGCCTCTAGCGCCTTTGGTAAAAACACAATCTATGGTGGTAGTGGGAATGATACCCTTATAGGTGGTTCTGGTAATGACACCCTCTATGGAGGAACTGGTACTGATACCTTTGTTTTCAATAATTATAATAAAGGTGTTGACAGTATTTATGACTTCAACGCGACCAATGAACTAATTCAGGTATCGGCTGCTAGCTTTGGCGGCGGGTTATCAGCAGGTTCGCTTAAGACAAATCAGTTTACCCTCGGAACATCTGCGACGACAAGCAATCAACGATTTATCTATAACAGTGATACAGGTGGACTGTTCTTTGACATTGATGGCAGCGCGTCTGGGTCTACTCAGGTAAAATTTGCCCAACTATCTACTGGATTGTCACTCAGCGTAAATAATTTTGTGATTGTTTAATCGGAATTAGCGCTTTTTGATTTCCAAGCGGTACGGTTTGCGAGGTGCTATTTTTAGCGTCTCGCATTCGATTAGGGACTCCCAAATAAAAAAATATACAACTATTTATTGTGGGGTGGGCGTCTCGCCATTGGTGTCAAGTTAAGGCATCAGCCCAGATGTTAAGCGAGGTTGCAGCGTT
>NZ_CAWUDN010000226.1:0-2724 GCF_963920915.1 Nostoc sp. PCC 9305 | reverse complement strand
GATTAGTTATTTACGGACTGATTACCGTTATTCGCTAATCACCGAATCGCACCATTGACGTAACTGCACGCTGTAACATTAGGCGATGACAAATCAACTCTCTCCGAAAATTCCCTCTTGTACTTGGAGCCGTCCCATCGGCTTAGGTTGGGACAAACCTTATACCGTCCGCTATGCAAGTAATATTGATGATGGCCCTTGGCATGGTATGCCTTTAGGCGGCTTTGGTGCAGGTTGCATCGGTCGTTCTTCACGGGGAGACTTTAACCTGTGGCACATCGACGGCGGTGAGCATACCTTCAAAAATATTCCCGCTTGTCAATTCAGTGTGTTTGAATCTAATAGCACATCTTCCCAAGCCTACGCTTTGTCTACCCAAGCACCCGATGATGGCACTCTCAAAGCGTGGCAGTGGTATCCGACATCTCCCGACACAGAGGGGACGGGCAATTATCACGCGCTATATCCACGTAGCTGGTTTGTATATGAAAATGTATTTCAAGCACAGTTGACTTGTGAGCAATTTTCCCCAGTCTGGGCAGGTAATTACCAAGAAACTAGCTACCCTGTGGCAATATTCCTCTGGAATGCTCATAATCCCACAGATGCACCGATTACTCTCAGCATTATGCTTACTTGGCAAAATGTGGTGGGCTGGTTTACAAACGCTCTCAAATCTCCCGAAGTGCGGGTGCGCGATGATGGTAGTCCGGTTTACGAATACCAACCGCGCTGGGGCGAAAGTCAAGGAAACTACAACCAGATAGTTGAAAATACACAACAGTTTGGCTGTGTTTTAGGTCGGGTTGGTAGTAATGAACCTTTGCAAGAAGGCGACGGAACTTGGTGTATTGCGACGCTGAAACATCCCCAAGTGGAAGTATTTCATCATAGCCGCTGGAATCCTGAAGGTACGGGTGATGAGGTGTGGCAAAGCTTTGCTAAAGATGGCTCTTTACCTAATTATCTAGATACGACAGCAACAGAGAATACACAAATCGGGGCTGCGATGGCTACGCCGGCCGCAGGCATCGCAATCCGTTTCACTCTCCAACCAGGCGAAACTCTCGAAATCCCCTTTGTCCTAGCTTGGGATTTGCCAATCGTAGAATTTGCGGCTGGGATTAATTATTACCGCAGATATACAGACTTTTTTGGTAAAAATGGCAACAACGCCTGGACGATCGCATCCACTGCATTACAAGAATACCAAACCTGGCGATCGCAAATTCAAAGTTGGCAAAAACCCATCCTTGACCGAGAAGATTTACCCAACTGGTTTAAAATGGCTCTATTTAATGAGCTTTATGACCTCACCAGCGGCGGTACTCTTTGGAGTGCAGCATCAGAACTTGATCCCATCGGTCAGTTTGCGGTGCTGGAGTGCTTAGATTACCGTTGGTATGAAAGTCTAGATGTGCGGTTGTATGGCTCTTTTGCCCTGCTGATGCTGTTTCCAGAATTAGAAAAGTCGGTGATTCGGGCATTTGCACGGGCGATTCCTAAAGGTGACGATACACCACGAATAATTGGCTATTACATGACAATTAAGGCCGAAAGCCCAATTGCAGTTCGCAAAGTTGCAGGTGCAACACCCCACGATTTAGGCGCACCGAACGAACACGTTTGGGAGAAAACCAACTACACCAGCTATCAAGACTGTAATTTATGGAAGGATTTAGGTAGTGATTTCGTTTTGCAAGTATACCGTGATTTTTTACTCACGGGTGCTGACGATGTGGAATTCTTGGCAGATTGCTGGAATGCGATTGTTCAAACCCTCGACTATCTGAAAACTTTTGACCTCGACGGCGATGGGATTCCTGAAAATTCTGGTGCGCCTGACCAAACGTTTGATGATTGGCGGTTACAAGGTGTTAGCGCCTATTGTGGGGGGTTATGGTTAGCGGCGTTAGAAGCTGCGATCGCAATTAGCGATATTTTATTAACTTACCAGACAGGTGACACAACAGATTTGGCAGCGCAAAAATCCACTTATGAAACTTGGTTACAACAATCTCTTCCTATTTACCAAGAAAAACTCTGGAATGGGGAATATTACCGACTAGATAGTAAAAGTGGTTCCGATGTGGTAATGGCAGATCAATTATGCGGACAATTTTACGCTCGTCTGCTGGACTTACCTGATATTGTACCGAGCGATCGCGCCCTTTCTGCCCTGAAAACAGTTTATGACGCTTGCTTTTTGAAATTCTGTAATGGTGAGTTTGGTGCTGCTAATGGTGTTCGTCGTGATGGTTCACCAGAAAATCCCAAAGCTACTCATCCCTTAGAAGTTTGGACGGGGATAAACTTTGGGCTGGCGGCTTTTCTCGTGCAGATGGGAATGAAAGATGAAGCGTTGAGGTTGACGCAAGCTGTGGTGCAGCAAATTTATGAAAATGGTCTGCAATTTCGCACGCCAGAAGCTATCACCGCAACTGGTACTTTCCGCGCTAGCACTTACCTGCGGCCAATGGCAATTTGGGGGATTTACTTAGTTATTAATTGATTGACTATCAAAACAGTTCTCGTTTTGATGCAACACACATACATGTCATTGGTGTCAACTTAAGCTGAAATCTTCTGAATGTATAAGTTTTACCCCCAGCCCCTCTCTCAAAACTAGCAGAAGGAAGCGAATTCTCCAGTTCCCCTTCTCCCATATTGGGCTACGGTGTACACACATCTTTGTATAAAACCAAAATCGTTGAAGATCCCCCT
>NZ_CAWUDN010000225.1:0-2809 GCF_963920915.1 Nostoc sp. PCC 9305 | reverse complement strand
TGCGTGGCGGGGTGTAGCCCCGCCCGCTATTTGTGCCAGTTGCGTAAGTCCTGATAGTAAACAAAATAACTACTTTGTATTTTTGGACACAATAGTGATAAATCCTTGAGATGTACCACAGTTAATTTTCATGCTTGGGAATAATACTTAGTTTACCTGACTTTCAGGCTTAATTGAAGTATTGATTTATGAGTAACAGTATTGAGAGCGCCTACTTAATAACCTGAAGAAAAAAGCTCAAGCCTTTGGTTTAGAACTCACTCCTATTTCTGACCCTACGCAATTGTTGAGAGTACAGGTGCTTAGTACAGCTTTGCGTAAAATCATGGCGAATTGAGGGTTGAAATTTAAACACAAAGGGGCGCAGAGGCACGCAGATATTTTGCTATGAATTAATGAGATGTTGTACTTAGTTACAAGTTATTTTAGTAATATTTCTATTTAGGGATGTTATTTTTCATGAGTTTTACTATGAGTTATGGAATGAGTTTTATGAGTTTCAGAGTCTATAAGACAACTAATATTAAAAGTAATTCACTGCAATGTTATATTTAATACGAATTTTGCTTACTTGCTCAAATAACTTATTACTTACTTCACCAAAAGATATGGGAATTGAAGAACTGCGACCACCGGAACTTGAGGATAAGATTGTTTGAGCTAACAACCTTCCAACAGGGGGTAGTCTCTGATAAATTAGGTACCAAATAAAGGCAGATTGCGCTCAATTATCTTTCATGGATCATCAAGAAAAAACAAATCCAAAAACTCAGAAATTAGTCAGTAAATCTCAGGCTTTAACTCAGTTAGCAGTGGAGTTAGATGAATATACCAGTCTTACGCTAGCAAGCTTTGAGCTGACTCGCTGATGTGGGTGTAGGAAATATTTAACTTCTAAAAAAGTGGCTTTTATTGAAAAATTAAGGAGGATTGGTCATGGCACCAATCGATACAGCACCGTTAGAAAACAGCCTGGGATTTCTAGCTTTAGGAGCTTATATTCTCACCTTAATGCCCACGAATCTCAGAATAATTTTTCCTCAAACTAAACAAGCGAACCTTCCCAAATGGCTGTTAAAATATCGACGACTTATCGGTATTCTGGCTTTCTGCTTGGCTTTGCTTCACGCTTTCCTCTTAGTGAAAAAGAGAGACCTTGATTTTTTAGATCCCAATACCTATTGGATTTATATCCAAGGTATATCTACCTTCATAATTTTTACCCTATTGGCAATTACTTCTAATGACTGGAGTGTCAAAAGACTGAAAAAAAATTGGAAGCGATTACATACCCTGACTTACTTAGCTATGTTCCTGCTCACTTGGCACGTTTGGGACAAAATGTTAGAGCATTGGAGCTATTTAACCCCGATTGGGTTAGTAGGGATTGTCATGACAACCCTTTTATTTTTGATGCGACGCTGGATTGAACATCGGAATAAACAACAAAAAGCGAAAGGAAAAGCGTTCTCATCTCAAATTCCAGAAAAAATTACTCTCTAGTAGTCTGCCAACCCAAAAATGCTGCGTGATGGCTGGGGAAAGGGGAAGGGGTAAGGGGTAAGGGATTTGAAACCTTTCCCCCTTCCCCTTTACCCTTTACCCCGCCAAGTTCACTTGGCGAACTACTAGTACGTAGTGGGTGCAAGTCAGATTATTCTCCCACTCGCACAAGGAATGTCCTGTTATGAGATCGAAACAAATTACTTGGAAATCTTCAGCAGCATTGGCAATCAGCACCCTAACGATCTTGCTTGGTAGTAGCAGTTGTGCTAGCCTATTCTTCCACTTCCGAAACGCTAGTGTTGCTACTATCTCTGTTGCAACTATTAAACCCTTACGTTCTGTCCAAGGAAATTCAACTTGGGTTTACGCTCTTGCAATCAGCCCTGATGGACGCTTCCTCGCTAGTGGCAGTTACGATAAAAAAATTAGAATTTGGGATCTGCCTAGTAACACCTTACTCTATACTTTAGAAGGACACGGCGATGCAGTGGTAAGCCTTGCCATCAGTCCAGATAGCAAGATGCTCGCTAGTGGCAGTTGGGATAACCGGATTAAACTCTGGAATTTAGAGACGGGGCAACTGCTTCGTACCCTAGATGGCCATACAGATGATGTAGAAGCCGTTGCCATCAGCCCCAACGGAAAGTGGTTAGCCAGTGGTAGTGCTGACACAACCATCCGCATCTGGAACGTGCAGACTGGCGTACAAGTTCATCAGTTATCGGATGGAAAGTGGGTAAGAACTGTTGCTTTTAGTCCGGATGGGCAGACCTTAGCTAGTGGCAATGAGGGTGGTAAACTCAAAATTTGGCGGCTGATGGATGGTGCTGTTCTAAAAACCCTGAATGCTCATTCACAAGCTGTGCGCTCAGTGACTTTTAGCCCTGATGGACGGACTTTAGCGAGTGGCAGTGCTGATAGGACAGTGAAACTCTGGCAAATGCCCACTGGTAAATTGTTGCACTCCCTAATTGGACATGAAGGAGTTGTGTGGTCAGTGGCTTTCAGTCCCGATGGCAAGAGATTAGCTAGTGGTAGCAATGATAGCACTATCAAGTTATGGGGGTTGCCTGAAGGCAAACTCTTGGAGAATTTGATCGGGCATGAGCGAGGCGTGCGGTCAGTAGTTTTCAGACCGCATGGAAACATGATAGCCAGCAGCAGTGCCGACAAAAGCATCAAACTCTGGTCTGTTCCTAAAGAGTGACAAGAAGCTTTCAGAAAGTAAACAAATCTTTATGAGTAACAGTATTGAGAGCGCCTACTTAATAACCTGAAGAAAAAAGCTCAAGCTTTTGGTTTA
>NZ_CAWUDN010000224.1:0-2909 GCF_963920915.1 Nostoc sp. PCC 9305 | reverse complement strand
CCCTCACAGTCTGCCTTACAACAATGTTAAGAAAGATGCGGGTAATGGATAGCTTAAAAAGGGGGGGGACTGGAATTAAAGTCCCCCTTTTTAAGGGGGATTTAGGGGGATCTAAAATTTTTTGTTACCGAGAAGAGGACTTTTCAAACAACCTCTAAAAGAGGGAAACAGATTCAAACCCAGAAACCCAGATGAAATCTGAATTTCTGAATTTTGAGTTGTATCATACCATTTCCAAAAATCTTTGCAACATAATGAATCGCCTGTAGGGGCCTCGTCTGTACGTCTCTAGCAACAAAATTAAATATGATTGCTGTATATTTACTAACAGTTTTTATATAAGTGTGATATCCCAACTGTTGAACTACAGAGATTTTGCAGGACTACAAGACGATCGCAGTTTGCATCGATACATAAAGTTGCAGAGCAGAAATTGCTGTGCGATCGCATAATTAGACATACCTTGTTTCGGAGCAATCAGAAATGCTTTCCTTCCCTACAACCCTGACTCCTTTGCCCGAAATCATTGATGGCTTACCGAATATTTCTGGTTGGGAAACAGAGGTTCTCTCTGTGGTTAACCAAGATCGACCAGTATTTTTACCAACAACGAATATCCGTTTAGAAGACGTAAATGCTGTGTTTGCGATCGCTTTGCACATGCACCAGCCAACTATACCTGCTGGAAATGGCGGTACACTCATCAGCAATCTGCAATATATGTTTGAACATCCCCATGAAGGGGATAACCACAACGCAGATCCCTTTGCCCATTGTTACAGCCGCATGGGTGACTTGATCCCCGAACTTGTAAGTCAAGGTTGCAATCCGCGTGTGATGTTGGATTACTCTGGTAATCTGCTGTGGGGACTGCGGCAAATGGGACGCGGTGATGTTCTCGATAATCTTAAACGGATTACTTGCGATCGCACTTACCAACCTTATGTAGAATGGCTGGGTACTATGTGGGGTCATGCAGTTATTCCTTCTACACCCATAGCAGATATTAAATTACATATCGTTGCATGGCAACATCACTTTGCAGCAATTTTTGGCTGGGAAGCACTAGCGCGAGTCAAAGGATTTTCGCCCCCAGAAATGCATCTACCAAATCACCCTGATGCTCTCTTTGAATTTGTGAAAGCGCTGAAAGAATGTGGATATCGCTGGCTACTTGTTCAAGAACATTCTGTAGAAACTCTTACTGGCCAATCTCTGACTCATAAACATTTACCACATCGTCTACTTGCTCGTAATTCTCAAGGCGAAACAATTAGCATCACAGCCTTAATTAAAACTCAAGGTTCCGATACGAAATTAGTTGCTCAAATGCAGCCTTACTACGAAGCGAAAACATTATCCAAACAACAAATTGGTAGTGTATTTGTACCACCAATAGTTAGCCAAATTGGCGATGGTGAAAATGGCGGCGTGATGATGAATGAATTTCCTAGCGCTTTTAAACAAGCGTGGTGGGATATGGTCAATAATGGCGGAGGAAAATCAGGTGTTATTGGTGTGTGTGGTACAGAATATTTAGAATTAATCGAAGCTGCTGGATGCAAACCTGAAGATTATCCAACTTGTCAGCCAGTGGGACAACATCAGATTTGGGAGCGAGTTTCACCAGATAATACTCAACCGCAAGCTGTAGAGAATGCCATTCAAGAATTAAAGCAAACAAACTCTAATTTTCATCTAGATGGAGCTTCATGGACAAATCATATCAGTTGGGTAAAAGGATATGAAAATGTGTTGTCTCCCATGTATCAATTAAGTAGTTTATTTCATCAGAAGTTTGATCCATTACAACAAGTTGACTCAGCAGAACCTGTAACCAGACAATCTCATTATCGTAATGTTCTTCTACATAACCTGTTGTTGCAAACCAGTTGTTTTCGTTATTGGGGACAAGGTGCTTGGACTGATCACGCGCGGGAGATTTACCAACGTGGCGAAAGCTTGCTAAAAACGATATTTTAATAATAAATAACTCAGGTTAAGGGATGAAACAGCCCTGCTTTTTTAAGAGTGGGGCTGTGGCTATATTACAGGGTAAAATATCACTAAATAAAGTATATTGTTTTCTAAATAGGCAATATAAATGAAAAATATTTATGAGATTTTAGAAATGATGAGACCAAGACCACAAATGTTTTTAGGACAGCGTTCCTTAACTGCATTAAGTGGCTTTATTGGTGGCTATTATTTTGCTATGGAGGAAAATGGGATCTTAATTGAAGAAGAGAACCCTCCCTTTAGTCAGTTGAACAACTGGGTAGCTCGATATTATCAACGGTACGGATCAACAGCGGGATGGAAAAATATCATTCTCCGAGAAGTTGGAGACGAAGCAAAGGCATGTGATGTGTTCTTTGAACTCCTTGAATTATTCAAGCAAAGGTTTCCTGTACTCAAGTATCGTGTTTTCTTAAATGCAAACCATAAATCTACTGGAGCTATATATCGACGTATATGTATAGATGGGATATACAAAGACTTAGATCCACCTAAAGAAATTAGAATTGTGCAATATACAACAGATTCTGGCTTTTACCGTTTCGATGTATCCCAAGCTGGAGAAATTACAGAAATTGGCTATTTTGAGACAGAAAAGTTAGTGATGGAAGAAGTTAAGAGAGAGTTTGAAGTTTATTTAGATGAGTGGGAAACCTTAAATAACATTTAAGTATCTGAAAATTATCAAAGATTAACTCAAACACGATATCATGCTGATTTCAGAATCAGTATTTGAGCAATTATTTATTTGAAAAAATTAGACCTCTTGCATAAATCAAAAATAAGAAAGAACCCCACCCCGCCAAAGCTACGTTTTGTCTCCCCTCCCCGCAAGCCTACGGTGTATACACAAGTCTTTGAGAGTTGCCTCCCAGCGTTTAGATCCCCCC
>NZ_CAWUDN010000223.1:0-2927 GCF_963920915.1 Nostoc sp. PCC 9305 | reverse complement strand
GGGATCTAAACGCTGTGAGGCAACTCTCAAAGACTTGTGTATACACCGTAGCCCAGAGGGAGAGAGGCTAGGGGTGAGGGCGGAAATTGCTAAATTAGCTGCTAGTAACCGACAAATTCCGAAAGTATTATTAGAACGCGCCCGCAAGTTAAGAAAACAACAAACACCAGCAGAAGAAATATTATGGGAATGTTTAAGAAATAGACGTTTGTTAAATACAAAATTTCGCAGACAACATAATATTGGTAGATATATCACTGATTTTTATTGTCACGAAAAATTACTAATTATTGAATTAGATGGTAGTATTCATGCAAATCAACAGTCTCAAGATTTTATCAGAGAAAACTGGTTAAAATCTAATAAATTTACTGTGATTCACTTTAGTAATGAGCAAATATTTAATGATATCGAGTTAGTTTTACATACAATTGCTCAAGCCCTAACCCCTTCTCCCCAAGGAAGCAGGAGAACTAAAGTTTTGCAGGATAAGGAGAATTTAATTTATGGCAACAACAGCTTTAATTGTCGGTGCAGGTAATGGACTGAGCGCTTCTTTAGCTCGCCTATTTGCCAAAGAAGGATTCACCGTAGCTTTAGCGGCTCGCCGAATTGAAAAACTCACTCAATTGAGTAGTGAAATTGGCGCAGTTAGTTTCGCCGCTGATGCCTCAAAGCCAGATGAAGTAGAACAGTTATTTATTGATATTGATAATAAAGTCGGTTCTCCGAATATTGTCATTTACAATCCCAGTTTCCGGGTGCGGGGGCCTCTTGTCGATCTAGACCCTGGTGAAGTGGCAAAAACCTTAGATGTCACTGCTTATGGTGGCTTTCTTGTGGCTCAAGCTGCTACCAAAAGGTTTTTACAACTTGGTGGCGGTGCTATATTTTTTACTGGAGCCTCCGCCAGTGTTAAGGGTTATCCTCTGTCCGCTCCCTTTGCAATGGGTAAATTTGCACTACGCGGTTTGGCTCAGAGTATTGCTAGAGAATTAGCACCAAAGAATATTCATGTGGCGCATTTCGTGATTGATGGGGCAATCCGATCCGCAGACCGCCAAGATCCAGTAGATAATCCTGATAGTACTCTTGACCCGGATGCGATTGCTCAAACTTATCTCAGCATTCTCCGCCAACCCCGCAGTGCTTGGACTTATGAAGTAGAACTACGTCCGTGGGTAGAGAACTTCTAACCTAAACAATTGTTACAAACATAGTTTTGCAGGTATGAAAATTGATTTTGGTGCAACTGCTACTGATTATGCAAAACACCGCGCTGGCTTTCCCAGTTCATTATTTAACAAACTGTCTGAATATGGTATAGGTTTACCAGGGCAGAATATTGTTGACCTCGGCACCGGAACAGGAACACTAGCGCGGGGCTTTGCCGATAGAGGTGCTGATGTAATTGCCATAGATCCATCAGCCTCACTTTTAGAACAAGCGAGACTGTTAAGCGAATCTGTGCAACTTAAAGTAGATTATCGAGTCGCAACTGCCGAGCATACCGATTTACCAGATGCAAGTGCAGATGTGGTGACAGCTGGACAGTGTTGGCATTGGTTTGACCGTCCGCGTGCTGTCCAGGAAATTACTCGTATATTGAGAGTAAATGGCTTGCTCGCGATCGCACATTTTGATTGGATACCTTTAAAAGGTAATGTAGTTCACGCAACGGAACAACTAATCAAAGCTCATAATCCCGCGTGGAATTTGGGCGGCGGTAATGGATTGTATCCCTTGTGGTTACAAGATATTGGCGAAGGAGGTTTTCGAGAAATCCGCACATTTTCTTATGATCTATTTGTCTCTTATACACACGAAGCTTGGCGGGGACGAATTCGGGCGAGTGCTGGTGTGGGAGCCAGTTTGACACCAGAAAAAGTAGAAGTATTTGACCAGGAATTGGCAACATTGCTCGAAACACAATATCCGACACCAATTCTTCAGGTTCACCATAGGGTTTGGGCTGCGATCGCAAAAGCACCACAATCTAATTCGTAATTCGTAATTCGTAATTCGTAATTAAGAGATGTTTGGAATACACTATTAACCTACAAAACAATCGCGCAATTTTAGGAAAAGAACCATGATTGAACTTTACTATTGGGCAACTCCAAACGGTCATAAAATCACAATTTGCTTGGAAGAAGTCGGCTTACCATACACTATAATTCCTGTGAATCTTGCGGCTGGGGATCAATTTAAGCCAGAATTTCTGAAGATATCTCCTAACAATCGTATGCCTGCGATCGTTGACCGCGAACCAGCAGATGGAGGTGCGCCAATTTCAGTATTTGAGTCTGGGGCAATCTTGCTATATTTGGCAGAAAAAACCGGGAAATTAATCCCCCAAGATTTACGTAATCGCACTCAAGTTTTAGAATGGTTGTTCTGGCAAATGGCAGGACTGGGGCCAATGGCGGGACAAAATCATCACTTTAGTACTTATGCTCCCGAAAAGATTGAATATGCCATTAACCGCTATGTGAATGAGACGGGACGCTTATATGCAGTGCTAAATAAGCAACTAGCAGATAAAGAATTTGTGGCTGGCGATTATTCCATCGCCGATATTGCTGCTTATCCCTGGATTGTGCCGCATGAACTCCAAAGTCAAAACCTAGAGGATTTTCCTCATGTTAAACGCTGGTTTGAGACAATAAAAGCGCGTCCAGCAACAATTCGCGCCTACGAAAAAGCAGAAGCATTCAAAACTGAAGCGCTCGATCCAAATAAGTTACGAGAATTGTTATTTAACCAATCGGCGAAAACTATTCAGCCTTGAGCCATTTGAATTGTCTTATCGAACAGAATTCAGGAGTCAGGATTCAGTTGGGTATTCTGGTATGACACAACGATCGTCTTGATTAGACCTCTTGCAAAAGTCCCTAACACCCCACCCCCAACCCCTCCCCGCAAGC
>NZ_CAWUDN010000222.1:0-3182 GCF_963920915.1 Nostoc sp. PCC 9305 | reverse complement strand
CAGAGGGGCAGAGGGGCAGAGGGGCAGAGGGGAAAGACTTACTGCAACTTCTCCCCTGCTCCCCTGCTATGCCCTAATACATGAATTAACTTTTTCCAACTAACTCCTTTACCTTGTTGATAATGCCGACTGGATCGATACCTTGATATGGGTACTGTTCCCACAAACCGCCGCAACCTTCTTTATAAGTTCCGAGATGGGCATATTTGGGAGTCAACCCCCGCTCTAGTAGCCAAGAACCGAAACGGCTGCCTAAGCCTGTACGACGGTTGAAGGCTTCTACTACAAGGACAAAAGGAGCATTACCAACTTTAGTAATCATTTCTTCATCAATGGTGTTTAAAGTTGGTTTGTTAATTAAACCAACGTCTAACCCTTCTTGTTTAAGACGCTCTACAGCATCAACGGCACGGTAGAGAGCATCGCCAAAACTGATGATGTAGCCTTGCGTCCCCTCTCGTATAACCTCATCTTTACCGGGAACAAATTTGTAGCCACTTCCAAAGAAGTCATTGCCGTTGCTGTCCTGAATATTGGGTACTTTGGAACGGGTGGAGAAAATAAACCGCAGTCCAGGCTCAAAAAACACAGCTTCTACACAAGCTGTCATTTGATTAGTATCTGCCGGGAAGTATAACTGTGTTGGGTAGCCATCATCCAAGCCATTGTCGGCAAACATATTATTTATACCAAAGTGGCAGCTGTTATCTGCCATATCATCTATACCCGCATGGGAAAAATGACACAGAACATTGGAATAGTTCAGCCGTGCCATCGTGATTTCTGAGATACACATTTCTAAGAAGGCGCTGAAGGTGGCAAAAATACCTTGCTTGCCCTCGTCCATCCCGAATCCAGCAGCCGCAGAGAAGTTGCTCCGTTCCATAATCCCGGAGGAAATAAATATTTCTGGATATGTTTCATGAATTTTCTTCAAACCGCAGGAGCCTTCTAGGTCGCTATCAATGACCATGACTTTTTCTTTACGCTCCGCCTCACTCATGCGACCAAGAACACCCACCACGGCTTCACCAAACACATTACGGTTAGCGCCCCATTTATCACTGGAACCCAGAAATGTATATGTTTGTTTGGGTTTCTCAATACTTTTAAGGTATTCGACAGCCGCAGTTTGTCCGCGAGATTCTAGATACTTAACTGCTAAATCTACAGGAATTACATCATGCCCATGAGTGGAACCTTCTAAACCTTCAATTCCAGGACACATCGGACGTTTATTGATAATAGCGATCGCTCCGGGAGTATTCACAGCTTCGCAAATACGACGGTATAAATCGTCTAAGTCTTCCCCGTTTCCCTGAAGTACTTTCAAACCGTGGCCTTCTAAGGTTTTGGCTACGCTGAAACCAGGTAAATATTTAGAAGGATGTCCAGCGATCGTTACATCATTGTCATCAATAAGCAGCTTGACGTTGAGATGTTGAGCAACAGCCAAGCGAGCAGCTTCAGCATCATTGCCTTCTTGCTGCGAACCATCAGAACCAAGACAGAAAACAGCTTTGCCTGGATTCGCCATTGCCACACCATTGATGTAAGGCCAAATATGCCCCAGGCGGCCAGAACTAAATTTCACACCAGGAGTTAGTTTTAGTTCCGGGTGTCCCGGTAAATTGGAATGTGCTTGCCGATAACGTAAAAGTTGCTCGGCAGGTAAGTCACCATGCAAGGTTGCCATTAGATATTGGGTGGCGACTCGATGTCCTGCTTCATCGAAGAAAATCGGCACAAATTGCTCTGATGCTCCCCGGAAAAAGGCATCGAGAATCATCACCTCTGGCACTGTATCGTATGGGCCACCAGTATGGCCACCCACTCCACTAGCAGCGCCAGTCGCCGTAAAAAAGACGATCGCATCCCGGCAGAGTTGAATATTCGCTTTTAGAGTCTCTCGCTGTTGGGCGGTAAGGCTGGAATTTGCTGGATTGAGCGCTAAAAATTGGTAAGCACCGAGATCGATCGGAAATTGGGTATTAATAGTAGTCATGGTTTATTGATTGAATAAAAAACAATTTGAACAGACCGAATGCGCGATCGCACTACAAAAAAAATTGTTAAAACCCAGATTGGGCAACAATTATCCAAGCTCAAGTTAACCACTCGGAACCGTTGTGGAACTGTGTGATTTCATCAAATGCGAAAATAAATACATTCAATTGTGCATGAATGTGCTTGAATTCAATTGAAGTTACGGATTACCGTACAAAAACTTGCATATCAATAAGTATAAACTCACAAACATGCAATTTCAAGTCCAAAAACGCATTTTCAGGAAAATTAATTATGCTAACTGCTGAACGACGACAATTCATCTTAGAAATTCTGCGTCGTGATAAAAAGGTACTTTCGACAGAACTTAGTGCTGTTCTCAAAGTTTCTGAGGATACGATTCGCCGAGATTTGCGAGAACTGGCAGAAACGGGACTATTGCAACGCGTTCATGGGGGAGCGCTCCTCAAATCTCCAGCCACCGCCAGTTATGCCGATCGCCAAAAGCAAGCGCCAAAAGAAAAGGAAGCGATCGCTCGGACAGCAGCAAAATTAGTTTGTACAGGACAAGTGGTGATTTTAGACGGAGGTACGACAACTCTCCAAGTAACCCGTCATTTGCCCCTAGATTTGCACGCAACAGTGATCACAAATAGTCCGCCAATAGCAGTTGCTTTAGCAGAACATCCCCATATAGAAGTTGTGATGTTAGGTGGACAACTCTACAAAAAAGCTTTGGTGAACGTGGGTACTGTCACAATTGAGACATTACGGATGATTCGTGCAGATTTGTGCATGTTAGGGGTTTGCAGTTTGCATCCAGAAGTTGGGATTAGTGTACCTAACTTAGACGAAGCCCATGTCAAAAGAGCCATGATTGCTGGCTCGGCTGAGGTAGTCGGATTAGTGACGGCAGAAAAATTAGACACGGCTGCTCCTTATCTCGTGGAGTCTATTCATGCCCTGACTTACCTAGTAACTGCACCAACAGTATCTAATAATATGTTGAGTGCCTACAAAGCTTTAGGTTTAACAATTATACGTGATGAACACGAATAATCTGATGAAGGCACTGAATAAGGGAATAGGGTACAGGTAAGAGGGTACAGATTATTCCCTGTCACCTATCACCTGTCACCTATCACCTGTCACCTATCACCTGTCACCTATCACCT
>NZ_CAWUDN010000221.1:0-3206 GCF_963920915.1 Nostoc sp. PCC 9305 | reverse complement strand
GGGGATCTAAACGCTGTGAGGCAACTCTCAAAGACTTGTGTATACACCGTAGCCTACAAGGAGAGAGGTTTGGAGTGAGGTGAGATTGTATTACATACAAACGAGCAGTCGCTATAGTCATTTGCTTTGGACAAAGGACAAATGAATATTATCCTTTCCAACCTGCTGCGATCGCTAGTAAGATCGCACTACCGAATGCTAATCTATACCATACGAAAATCAAGGTGTTTTTGGTTGCTAGGTATTTGATCAAAAATGCAATTGAAAAGTAGGAAAAAATAAAGGTTGAAATAATTCCTACAATTAACAGTCCAACAATGTTATCTGGCAACTGGTGTTCTTGAAACAACTTGAAGATTTTCAGGCTTTTATACAGGGTCGCAATGGTAAGAGTTGGAAACCCTAACAAAAATGAGAATTTTGCTGCTGTATCGCGTTCTAATCCTAAAAATAAGGCAGTCGTTAGCGTCGAGCCGGAACGAGAAACACCCGGAATCAAAGCAAGTGTTTGTCCCAATCCCACCAAAATACCATCCCGAATCTGCAATGACTCAAAACCGCGCTTACGAGTGCCAATTTTTTCTGCTAAAGCTAGTATAAGTGCCATGATAATTGACATGATGCCAATAATTAATGCACTCTCAGGTAAAACATCTTTTAAAAGGAAGCCGAAAATTAAAGCGGGCAGTGTTCCAACTGCAATACCAACAAGAATCTTCCATTCTTCGCGTTCCCAGTCTTTGGCTTTTAGTGCTTCGATTCCACCTTTGACAATACTATAAATCAGTGACCAAAAATACCCCACAATTGCTATAACACTGCCAAATTGAATTGCATCAACAAAATCTTTAGAACCTAGTTCTTTCCAACCAAATAGCTTTGTCACAATTAGAAGATGTGCGGTACTACTGATTGGCAAAAACTCTGTAATACCTTGAACAATACCTAAAATAAAAGCTTGAATAAACTCCATATACAATTAATACCTTTTTCCTGTTCTAGAGATCGTGATGAACATTTTTTAGCTGATGATGTTGCTTTATATACTGTCTATTGCACCCAATCTTGTAGAAAACTCAATTTTACCGATCGAAAACATCATCGAAGACGCTGACTATGTTCTTACACCCACCTCAATAAGTCAACGCAATTTGAAAAATTCATCAAATTTTAATATTTAGCAGACTCATAGCAGCTGACTTTTCACCTCTCTGTAGTCCCCCAGTTATAAGTAACTACAAAACAGTTGTGTACATAGTGAAACTTGAATGGATTCGTCAGGCGCAGAATGTTTTGTCTGGTTTGCACCAGCGCTAGTGGAAATTTCAGTATAATTACAATGCCCCTGGGGGGGATTTGAAAATGTGATATCTTAAATAAGATAAAGTTTAGTAACAAATATTAAAAACTTTGATTAATAATACACTGTCTTCCTACAGCGCTTCTACCCCTTCTATTGATACCGAGTTGGATTTAGCTGATACTGGGCAGAATGGTATCAGACAATTGGAATCTACACTTTCCTTTTCTCCCTCTCTACCCTTATCTACTTCTGCCCGACAAACTTGGTTAGTGTTTGCAGCAGCGGTGTTTTTGGTAACAGTGCCAGTCTTTATAGAAGCGCCAATAGTGCGATCGCTACCAAGTCTGAGTTTAGCGCTGACAGGATTTTGGGTGTGGCTCAGTTTTGCCTTAATGTCACGTCCTGCAACTTACGTCTGGGGCGATTTGCTCTTGGGGTTTAGCTGGAGTTGGTTAGCAGGAGCGATTTACTGGGGCTGGTTACGTTGGGAACCTTTATGGCATCTGCCTGTGGAGTTTATCGGTTTACCGTTTGCCTGTTGGTGTCTGGCGAAGAATTGGGGCAAGGTAGGTAACTGGTTTTATTTAGGTTCTTTACTCGGTACAGTTTTAACAGATGTATATTTTTATATAGTAGATTTGATGCCCTATTGGCGGCAAATCATGAGAGTAGATGCAGATGTAGTACCGCAAATCTTACAAAATGCTCTCATACAAGTACAAGCACCTTGGGGGCAAACTTGGGCGATACTTCTTGCCGTAGTGTTATTAACAGTAGGAATTTCAGCTTTAGGTAGAAATCAAAGACACTGGTATGCCTTTGGTGGCGCAGTTTTGAGTACAATTTTGGTAGACAGCCTATTTTTGTTAGCTGCGATCGCAGCATGAAGAAGATAGAACACGCTATATGTTGCCATGAGCGTGTAGGCTTCTCTTACTGAAACTTTTCCCAGCCCAATCTACGACACATCAAAAATGATGCTGTAAAAGATTAATTAGTTAAGAAATATTACATAAAAATCCATCAGCATCAAGTCTTTTTTGGTCAGATTTTCGGTCTTAGAAATCATACAGTTTGGTGTCTGCTTGAGAGGTAGAATCAGCCACCCCGAAAAGATTTCGTCTAGCTGGGAATGCTGCTGGGATCGTCGATGCAACGCTATCGCAGCTATGCACGTACTCTTTCCACGATAAAAATTTTTGCCAAAAGTATAGTCAAACCCAGTAACGGTAAATATTGTGGATATTAATACGCTGTATATTAGTTTCTGATGACTGCTGTGTTGACTAAGCTATCAGCTTTTGTCCTTTGTCCTTCGTCCTTGGCGCTCTCACGTAGAGACATTAGCGGCTTCTGGCAGGGTATGACTAATACTTCGGCTCCGCTCAGTACAAGTGACTAATGACTAATGACTAATAACTGTTGTTAGCTTAAAACTTTTATTTCTGTTTGATGGAAAGAGGTAGAAAAATCGTGAAAGGATTGGCGCGTTTATTAACAGTGTTTAGCTTGTTACTTAGTTGCTGGGGATGGTTGGGAACAACTCAGATAGCCCAAGCTGCTAGTTTCAACAGTTTTGCTTTTCCCCAAGTCCCAGTTCTGGCAATTGAGCGGCAGAATCGGGCAGACGCTAAACTAGGAACGGAATTTGGTAAAAAAATTGATTTGAATAATACCAACGTCCGAGCTTTTCAACAGTTTCCAGGGCTTTATCCCACCCTGGCTAAGAAAATCATCACCAATGCTCCCTACCAAAAGGTAGAGGATGTATTGGATCTTCCAGGATTGAGCGATCGCCAAAAACAAACCCTGCAAGCCAACCTCGATAAATTCACCGTGACAGACTTAGAGCCTGCCTTCAATGAAGGAGACGATCGCTTTAACAACGGTATCTACAGATAAC
>NZ_CAWUDN010000220.1:0-3262 GCF_963920915.1 Nostoc sp. PCC 9305 | reverse complement strand
TGGGTTGGTTTACTCACTGCTGCTACTGTACTTCAGAAGACTGATAATCGCTATAGCAACAATCAAAGAGAGTGTTTCTGTAGCACGCAATTACTGTGATGATGTAGAGTGGAGTGCTTTTGATGCTCCCAGAAGTGAGCCAGATTTTTTGTGTAAATCAATTGAAACTGCAATCAAGAGTGGTGCTACGACTGTTAGTATTCCTGATAGCTTAGGTTTGGCATCGCCAGAAGAGTTTTCGCAACTTTTGCAAATGATTTTTAATCGAGTACCCAATATTAACGAAGTTGTAGTTTCAGTACACTGTCATGATGATTTGGGTATGGCGGTAGATAATTCACTCATTGCTTTAAGTTGTGGCGTGAGGCAAATTGAATGTGCAATTAATGGTTTGGGTGCGAGGAAAGGTAACGCAGATTTCAGTAAAGTTGTGATAGAGGTTTTAAAACAGGGGAATTATCAACTTGATATTGACACTTCCTTGATGAGTAAAGCAGCAGAGTTAATTTTTCAAATAACTGGGATAGGAGAGTATTATTGATATTCCTCTTTACTATGATCGCGGCTTTTCTGGCATAGCATTCAATGATGGTTGGACAACTTCATTACCTGGATCTACTGCCTTTGCTCCTCTTGAAGCTTGTCTTATAGCATTCAATGATGGTTGGACAACTTCATTATCTACCAAGACATTGGTATTAGTACTGTTATTCAAGCTATTCGCTAGTTTTCTACGAAGTGACTCTAAAAACATAGTATCATTACCAAGATCGGAAGCCTCATCTTCATTGGTATCTTCGATTTCATTGAGTCGCTCTTGGTATTTCTCAATCAGGCTATCAATGGCTTCAATAATAAACTTTATGTCTTTAAACGACAGATTCATTTTAATTTTCCTAGATACAATAGCGATCTGGACACCAAAACCTCAGTTAAATTAAAAATAAAAAATTCTTTAATATTGTCAACATTAACTTACTTTATAGAATAATTCACCTACCAATTTCAAGGCTGCTTTGTATTCGTCTATCAACATCGCTCTAGAAGGTTTCCATAACCAGTGGTTATGGTGGTCATTGATCAATTCTATTTGCTCTGGAATTTCAGTATTAGACTCTAGTTTCCACCAGTTTTTACCATATCCTTGAGTGGTAAATGTAGATACTCCTCCCGGCGATGTCCCATCTGGTAAAGTAGTCACGACCCAGACTTGACCATCTTTATTATAGCTGGCAATATCCTTGTCAGGTCTAACATTCTCCATTCTAGGAGAATTAGCATTACCTTGCCGATAGAGAGCAATTGGTGTTTTTGCCATTCAGTGAGTGTCGAGTTAGGACTATCATATTTTGAATAGCATACTGGTTTTAGTAACGGGTAATAAGTAATTTTTTAACTCTTACCTATTAACCGTTACCACACTTAACTGACTACCGCTTCAGCTTTTTCCTCTACTTTTTCCTTCACTAGCACGTAAGGCGTTTCTGCACCTTGTGCTAAATATTCAGTTAGCTGACTTTCAATTTGATCGCGCACAATTTGGCGATACTCTAGAAAATGCTCGTTATGGGCACAAGCAGCGATGTAATGTTCAATAACTCCAGGGTTACGCTTGAGAATGCTGAACAAATGATGCCAGAATTTCCAGCGGGTTTCCCGTTTGATTCCTTGTCGCCAAATCACAATCAGCAACGCTTTTATAACTATCCACTCTGGCATTTTTGCTGGGGCTTTCCAACTCGGCAAACCCATCATCAAGAAACAGCGATAGGTGCGATCTAAGTACTGTATTGGGTCGTATAAAGTACAGAACGCTTCAATATATTCTCTGGCAAGTTCTTCCAGGGGACGAGTGGGCAGGAAGTTCATCAATGTTGTTTGGTTGATGTTGCCATCTTGATTTTCCCGTAATCTTCCTTCCTTTTTCAGGCGATGCCAAAGCGCAGTGTTAGGTAACGCTTGTAACATGGCAAAAGTCGTTGAGGGAATTGCTGCTTGTTCAGCAAAGCGGACAATGCGATCGCCTGCACCTGCTTTTTCGCCATCAAAGCCGATAATAAACCCAGCCATTGGGCGCAATCCCGCTTTGATGATGGTTTCCACTGCCTCAGTTAGAGAACTGCGAGTATTTTGAAACTTCTTGGTCATTTGCAAACTATCCTCATCCGGCGTTTCGATTCCCAAAAACACCGCCGAGAAACCACACTCAACCATCAACTCCAACATTTCTGCATCTTGTGCCAAGTCAATTGAAGCTTCAGTGTCAAATCGGAAGGGATATTTGTGTTCTGCCATCCAGACTTTTAACTCTTTCAGCAACAATTTCACATTTCGCTTGTTGCCAATAAAGTTGTCATCCACCATGAATACACCCCGCCGCCAACCCAATTCATAGAGGTAATCTAACTCTGCTAAAAGTTGGGCAGGGGTTTTGGTGCGCGGTTTGCGCCCGTAGAGAACAATAATGTCGCAAAATTCGCATTGGAAGGGACACCCACGCGAAAACTGTACCGACATCATGTCATAAGCGTTCAATTCTAATAAATCAAAGCGGGGTATTGGTGTGCTAGTGACATCAGGTTTTTCTGTGGCGCGAAAAGTGCCAGATGTGTCTCCCCTTTTTACTGCCTCAATAAACATGGGCAGCGTGATTTCGCCTTCATCCAGAATCAGAAAATCTGCGCCAACATTTTCAACTTCGTGAGGTACAGAGGTGGGGTAGGGGCCGCCAACTGCGACTAACTTACCACGTTTTTTTGCTTCCTGGATTTGGTCAAGTAAATCTTGTTTCTGGACAATCATCGCAGAGAGAATTACTATATCTGCCCATGCCCATTCTGCTTCTGTTGCGGGGCGGATGTTGCGATCGACCAGCTTGAATTCCCATTCTTGGGGCAAAATCGCGGCTACTGTTACTAAACCCAGAGGTGGTAATAAAACCTTGCGATCGACTAACTCCAAGATTTTTTCATAAGACCAAAAGGTTTTGGGAAATATTGGATACACTAACAAGATTCGCATGTAGTATCAATCCTCACACTTTGATTATTATCCCACTCTAACGAAAATAAAGAGTTATTGACTTTTTATTAAAGTTGTTTTATCTTACCATTGATATTTTTACCTCAAGTGACAACTCTCACTGCTAACTGCGAGCAGTGTAGTGAGAATATCTCAAACTTACGAATTAGACTGGTTGACTATTGTCTAAGCCTAGTAAACTCAACGAGGTTGTCACCAACCCCGTTGGTCTTCAAAACCG
>NZ_CAWUDN010000219.1:0-3450 GCF_963920915.1 Nostoc sp. PCC 9305 | reverse complement strand
ACAAGACTCTATTTTTCTTAACTTGACACCAATGGCAAGATGCCCACCCCACAATATTGGATAATTTATTTCTTGGAGTTCCCTTACATCAAAACTGGCAGTTGTTGCCGCGCCCCGATCGCAGAAGCTTACATAACTCTGCACAAGTTATACATAATGCTTCTACAACTTGCGCGGTGACTTTATCGCCCCGCGTGCAACATCTGCCTCCTGCAATTTTAGATTTTAGATTTTGGATTTTTGATTGCAATCCAAAATCGTAAATCTAAAATCCAAAATTCTTAAAGGAGGTTCATAATGAATACCGCAGAACGTGACCTGCGTTTGGAAATGCTCAACAGTTTGCTCACAACTCCTCACCGCAAGCTTGAGCAAGTCGCAGAAATTCATCAGTTAATTGTTGAACTCGATCCCATCTTCTACGGACACCTGGCAGTTTGGTATCAGCGTCATGGTGATGTCCGCGATCACAAGGAGGTGTTTATTGCTCATTTGTTAACCAGCAATTTGACTGAACACCGAGATGCTGGATTTATGATGTTGCAAGAGTTTCCACCCTATCAGGTGGCTCGTGTGGTGGACTTCATGAAGCAGCAGCAGAATAAACTGCCTCGTTCCGCTCGCACTGCGGTACGGCGTTACTTGAAGACACGGGAAAGCAATCCGGCTCTGTTCGATCGCGCCGCTTTGCGAGGTCGTAAAGCAATGAAGCACTTATATGCTTCACTGCACATCAAGCCAAATGAGCGGGCAAATGCGATTCTATTCCGCGATACTCCTCCAGAGGGTTCCTTAGCAAATGTGCTGAAGCAGCTTGCGAAGGCTGAAAATGCCGCAGAACAGGCACGGCTGATTGTGGAGTTCAAAATTCCCTATACGATCGCAATTGGTGCTATCAAGCAACTTACACCAGTTGTATTGGTGGCGTTAATCAACAGCATGTCTCCTCAAGAAGCGATCAACAACCTCAAGTCTCTCCAGACTAGAGGTGCAATGGATCATCCACAAGTCAAGAAGTTGATTGACTCTAAGCTGGAAGCAGCGTCTAAGAGTGGGCGTGTCTCAGCATTCAAAGCACAGATTGCCACAGACGCAGGATATTTTGACGCAGACACCGTTGCCCAACTGGAAAAGGTGACTAACGAACAGGTGAAACGGCGTGGTGCGATCGCTCGTCCAACTGCTTTATTGGTGGACAAGTCTGGTTCAATGGAAAATGCGATCGCGATCGGTAAGCAACTTGCTGCCCTAATCTCTGGTATCACTAAGGCAGAACTGTTTGTCTACGCCTTCGACACCATTCCTTACACTGTTACAGCAAAAGGCAAGGAGTTGAGCGACTGGGAGCGTGCTTTCCAGCACATCAATGCAGGCGGTGGTACTAGCATCGGCTGTGCATTGGAAGCAATGCGGAAGAAGAAGCAGGTAGTTGACCAGATAATTTTGGTAACGGATGAGGGCGAAAATGCGGCTCCTTATTTCGGTGAAGTCTACAAGAACTACTGCCGGGAGTTGGCGATAATGCCCAATGTGGTGATTGTCCGTGTGGGTACTCATTACAACTGGGTGGAGAGTCAACTGAAGCAGCAGCAAGCACCTGTAGATACGTTCACTTTCGCGGGTGACTACTACAGTTTGCCGAACATTGTCCCACTCCTGACGCGCCCCTCTCGTCTGGATCTGCTGATGGAGATTTTGGATATGCCGTTGCCTGTGCGAGATGATAAGTAGGTTGTAAGATATAGCAATGTTTATTATTACAATAAACATTGCCTACTTTATAAAGTCTAATAAAATTATATATTCATAGTTTTTGTCAAATATGCTTCCTCTCTCATGTATTGGTAATGTTTGTTATGCTGATGAATTTCATAAAACGTGTACTGTGATTTCAATGCTTGCTTTTTGTTATAGAAACTTTAAAGATGCAAAAATAATAGAAAATTTTACTTTTCTCAATAATCTTGTCAATGAAATGCAAAGTGATTCAATAATTGCTTTTAGATATGAAAATCAATCTTTATTAGCTCTATTAGCGCGCGAAAATTTAAACGATAGCATTAAAATATCAATTTCTTTTGAAAATTATGTAAAAGCTTCTCTTCTTAATCAAGGCTTTGTGGTTCATAAAATAGATGGAAATATCAACAACAAGAAGTACAAAGCTATTTCTAAAAAGCAAAATGACGAACCTGTGTCTATCAATGAATTGAAGCTCTATGAGCCATTTTCTACTCAAGACATAGGAACTCAGTACTATATTAAATCCCTAAAAAACTATACATTAGGACTTGATTTTATACTTGATAGCCCAAATTATATGCAATATCTAAAGGAAATTGACCAAAAAATAAAGGAGATTATAAATAATTTTTATACGTTAAGAAATACTTTACATTTCACTACTGGTGGGAATTTGCTAAATGTCGGCTTCGATGAAATTTTAACTTTAACTCAACTCATAGATTTTGTGAATAACAATATTATTTATCAACATAATCATTTAATATCAGATTTCAAATTAAAATACAATTCCACTCTCTATTCGGAGTCTAACAACTTGCCTCGGATCTTCATATAGCCATTTGAGTGAATTACAAAAGAGATAAAATTAAGGTAAAGTTAGACGAGCCGGACTTGATTACCTCGTTTTTATAGTACTTGTTGTGGTACTTCATTCAAGCGATCGCTCAAGCCAAGGAGGTGATAAAGCCACATGAAGAAGGCCTATGAAGTACCAGCGATCGCTCTACTCCAAAATCTCTCTTTTCATCTCTTCCAAGTTTATGTAGTATATTGTATTATATTAATATCCTGCGTGCCCCAACTCTTGGAGCCTACATACTAGTACGAGAGGAAAGATAACACTGCCAAATGCAGTGGGCGTGTGTGAACGGGGAGTGCGAAGAACCTGGGAGGTAGGCTTAAAAGTAGCCATTCCTTGAAAGAGTGTGTAACAACTCACCAGCGAAGTCCCTCTAGTAACTGAGAACACGCAATGCTCCACCAACTTGCACGCAGAATTTTATTAATTCGTAATTCGTAATTCGTAATTCGTAATTAAGAAAATCAGATTTTATAGGGTTGCATTGGTAGCCTTATTTTTGAAAATTGATATTAGTTATGACTAACATATTTAAGCTAATCAACCAAATTGCGATCGCAGAAGCACAATTGTCTACCACCCAATTTCTCGCACCCTGTGTCAAAGGTGGACGAGTTCGCACACGGGTAGCCGGGATGATCTACACCTTCAGTCCAAAACCTCGTAAATTTGAAGGTTGGGGCATCTTTCAGGCTGTGGATGAAAAAACAGCAACGGTTGTAGAAGAAGCAGACTTACCCCAGATTGCGGAATACCTGCAACACTTTCCCCAAATACGACTGCGGTTAGCACTGGAGTTTAGACTAAAAGCGATATGAGAGAACGCAAATCAAAAGGAATTAGAG
>NZ_CAWUDN010000218.1:0-3528 GCF_963920915.1 Nostoc sp. PCC 9305 | reverse complement strand
CTAACTTCTAACTTCTAACTTCTAACTTCTAACTTCTAACTTCTAACTTCTAACTAATGATTGCTTTAGCTTGCTGACTCCATTGTTGTACTAGCTCAATTGCTGGACACAAATCTCGGCGCTGCATTGTTGCTACCTGCAAGCGCATAATTTGTTGGTGCAATCTGTGAGTGGGAGTTTGAGCTAACTGCACTACAGAACCAATACCTGCATGAAGCAATAAACCACAATATTGTGTCCCGACACTGGGAATACGTGCCAAGTCAGCTAAAGCCATCCATTTATTTACATACTGAAGATGAATCTGTAGTTTATTTGCTAACGCTAGTCTTGACTCTAAAGTTTTCCCTTGTTTGACTAAGGTTACTGTGCTAGTAATCCCACAATTTTGGAGTTGAGATTGTTCCTCGTGGCTCAGTCCAGGTAATTCCTCAATTGGCCAATCACGAGATTGGATAGTGGTTCTACTATCTTTGTGTTTAGCAGACATTGTTGAAATAAAAATATAGGCTTGTTTAAATATTGTGACAGTTGTTTCTTCGCAAAATTACGCTTTTGCGGTTTAGTGTTTGTATTGACGTGCAATTTTAACTCAATCTTCTGCAATACTGTTATTGATTTTTAATCAGGACTTACGCAAAATATCTCTCAAACTCTTATTCCTCCGTGTTCTCTGTGTCTCTGTGGTTCGATTTTCCGTTACCTGTACGTAAGTCCTATTAATATTAGGTTTATGCGGTAAATAACTCCCCTCGCAGCACAGTTACCGCTTGTCCGGCGAGAAAGACGCGATCGCCCCCGTCATAATCCACCTTCACCACGCCACCGCGACTAGATGCTTGATAAGCCAAAAACTCATTTTTGTGCAAGCGATCGCGCCAGAACCAAGCTAGACAGCAATGAGCCGCTCCTGTAACTGGGTCTTCATTAATACCTAATCCTGGTGCAAAGAAGCGAGAGACGAAATCATATTGAGAATCAGAGTCAGTCAGGCTGGTGATAATGACATCAGAAACAGGCAAAGTTTTGAGTAGTTGAAAATTGGGCTGTATTTGACGCACCAATTCTTCAGATTCCAATTCCACTAGATAACCTAGTGAATTCTGCAAGACAGATTTGTAGGGTACACCCAAAGCTTGCTTGAGTTCTGGAGGAGCAACTGTTGCTTGTGAGTGATTTACAGGAAAATCTAACTCAATCCACTCACCTTGAAACTTCGCAATCAGCACTCCACTTTTGGTATAAAAACGTGCAACTTCATCGGGTGACAAATGTCCCTCTGACCAAAGTACATGGGCACTAGCTAAAGTTGCGTGACCGCAAAGCGGCACTTCTACTGTGGGCGTAAACCAACGCAGATTAAAGCCATCATCCTGTCTGACTAGAAAAGCTGTTTCAGATAAATTCATCTCCTGCGCCAAGTTTTGCATCCAGCGCTCGTTTTGGAGAGTAGGCAAAACACAGACAGCAGCCGGATTACCTGCGAAAGGTGTATTGGTAAAAGCATCAACCTGAGTAATGATTTGTCCCATTAGATAGACTCACCTTGAAAGTTAGACAGCAATATATTTATCAGTAGCAAGGTGTAGGAGCGCAGCGTGCCCCTACTTGTTTAATGAGAACCACTATATACAGTACCTTAGAAATTAGGAATACAATCTCCAAAAACTAGAGTCAATGTTAAAGCAAACCGAAAACGTGAGGATAAAAATCTTCAGAAGCATCTTTGCTGCTGTCAACTTAGCGCTAATTTCTGGAGGATTAGTTAGTTGTGTTGTTGAAGCTCCGCAGCCACCTGCACCAATTGAGCAACAAAAACCAGAGTTACAACCTAACCAGAATGACAAAGATGACGACGACAAAGATGGCGATCGCAAAAATGATAAAAAAGATAGCGATCGCAAAAATGATAAAAAAGATGACGATAAAGACGATAACGACTAAATAAAGGTACAATTATCACCTTACATTTATGCTTATCCCACAAACTTCTACTTCTCTCGCGGAAACTTTACGCCACCGACGGCAACAACTAGCCAAGCTGATTGATTTTCCGGCAATTCTGTGGTCAGGTAGCAATAATTCGCGCAACTTTCCGGCAAATTCCTTTCCATTTCGTGCCAACAGTCATTTCCTTTATTTTGCCGGACTGCCATTACCAAAGGCGGCAATTCGTCTAGAAGCGGGCAAACTAGAACTATTCATCGACGATCCGTCACCCAGCAGCGCCCTTTGGCATGGAGAAACACCAACGCGCGAGGAAATAGCCGAGAAGATTGGGGCGGATGTGGCAGGGCCAATGGCAGAATTAGAGTCTTGGCTAGAAGATGCCGCTACACTTGCCGTCCAAGATGCAGCTACTTGGACGCAGCAATCGCAGCTATTAAATAGATGGGTTTTACCACAAAGTCCTCCCCAAGGAATTGACTTGGAGTTAGCGAAGGCGATCGTTTCAATCCGCCTTACCCACGATGATGCGGCATTAAGCGAGTTGCGAAAAGCTGCGGCTGTCACTGTCAAAGCTCACAAAGCGGGGATGGCAGCAACACCCCAAGCCAAACTAGAAGCTGAAGTTCGGGCAGCGATGGAAGGGGTAATTATTGCCCACAATATGACTACCTCCTACAACAGTATTGTCACTGTTCACGGTGAAGTTTTGCATAACGAGCACTATCACCATAGTTTGCAACCAGGTAATTTACTACTTGCCGATGTTGGGGCTGAAACTGAGACTGGTTGGGCAGGTGATGTGACTCGCACTTGGCCAGTTTCGGGTAAGTTTTCATCTACGCAAAGAGATATTTATAATGTCGTGTTGGCAGCCCATGATACTTGCATTGCCAAAATCCAGCCTGGTGTAGAGTATGGGGATATTCATCTGCTAGCGGCTACAGCGATCGCTGAAGGTTTAGTAGATTTAGGTATTTTACAAGGAAATCCCCAAGATTTAGTAGAAATCGATGCCCACGCGCTGTTTTTTCCTCATGGTATCGGTCATCTACTGGGTTTAGATGTGCATGATATGGAAGATTTGGGCGATTTAGCCGGCTATGAAGAGGGACGTTCAAGGAGCGATCGCTTTGGCTTAAGCTATCTCCGTTTAAATCGTCCCCTGCGTCCAGGAATGTTAGTCACAATTGAACCTGGTTTTTATCAAGTACCAGCAATTTTAAATGATGCCAATGTCCGTTCAAAATATCAGAATGTCGTGAATTGGCAGCGTTTATCTGAATTTGCCGATGTCCGGGGAATTCGCATTGAAGATGATGTTTTAGTTACTACAGAAGGCAGCGAAGTCTTAACCGCCGCATTGCCGAATGATGCTGATACTGTAGAGAATCTAGTTAATGGTTGAATTTACGCTAAATTTTACCCCACCCTAACCCTCCCCGTATGTATTGGCTACGGTGTATACACAAGTCTTCTAGAGTTGCGCCACAGGCTTTTGATCCCCCCAACCCCCCTTTTTAAGGGCAGGGTGGTTTCATACAAACAGAGAAAAATGACAATAGTTATGGGAAGCGATCG
>NZ_CAWUDN010000217.1:0-3552 GCF_963920915.1 Nostoc sp. PCC 9305 | reverse complement strand
ATCCATCTTTATCGGCTGGAAACTCGCTCTGGATGGACTTGTGTATACACGGTAGTTCTCCCACACTTGGGAGAAGGGGTTGGGGGATGTAGCAAGATCCCGCAGGGTGGGCTAGTTTTACATTCGTGCAAGAGGTCTAATGCTTCTGACTGTTCCCTCTACTGCTGCTTGCACTAACTGTATTTCTCCTGTGGGACGGACAGCACGATCGACTTCGGAGTAACCTCAACACGACTTTCAAGTACTTCAACATGACTTCGAGGTATCTGTTTTACAAATATTCTTAACCGAGCAGCATTGATATCCATCCTTCCTGCGAGTAAGTCGATCTAAGCGTGGGGTAATAATTACTAATTACGTAAATTTACGGGGTACGGCTTTAGGCAGAATCATCAATTAGGAATCATGTTGACTTACAGTTAGATCCCCGATTTATTAAAGAAGTCGGGGATCTTAGTGTTCGAGAATGATTGAAGTTTGCTATAGACGAGGTAAGTCTCAAGCATTACTTTGATGAACTCAAAGCTAAACCTAAACAAATTACTATTTGTCCTAAAGTTTTGGCAGATAATTTCAGACAACGATCTAGCCATTTTTGATTATTTTCCATCAATCAAAGCCATCAACCTTACTTTTCAAGAAAGCAGTAAATATACTGTTGCAATTATATAAGTTAGTTGAGATTTCTAACTATTGCAACCATCAGCCAAAATGCTATATGTCTTTTTTGTTTCTAAACCATGAATTAGATATCACAATTTCCTAAAACAGGGCTATTTGTCAGGAAAATGAGATATTTATACTGAGGGATTCATAAAAACTTATTTAATAAAATCTTTTGTATATATATACTTGTCGTTAAGAACTATTAAGAAATCCTGATTAAAGAATATTGCAATAGCTTGATTTAATTGCTAACGTGTGTATGACAGCAATGCTGATGAACGCTCGGATCTAGGAGAAATAAAATCTATGAGCTATACCCATTCAGCCAAGTATGTTAGGCTTTGACGGGTTCAAAACGAGAAATTTCTGCCTCATATAGACAACTATGAGGGATTGCAGATTAACCAAGAAATATCTCATTGCTAAAGGCTTAGTTTCAGTTTGATTTCAATTGCGATTGATTATTTGTCTTACTTTGTGCCTACAAGTGAGTAGCTCTTGCTTGTGTGTATCGGCAATAACGAGGAGTTTGGTAAGACTTAAATTTTGGAGAATAAAACTAATGGAGATTCAAGGTAAAGTTGCCCTAATTACAGGGGCTTCGCGTGGAATTGGACGAGCGATCGCCATCGAATTAGCGCAACAAGGCATCAAGCGGATGATATTGGTAGCACGCGATCGCCGCAAGTTATTGGAGGTAGCCAACGAAATCGAGGCTATGGGTACAGAAGCTGCGATCGTCGCCTTAGATTTGACTCAAACAATTGAAGTAAATATCGCTGTCGCTCAACTCTGGCGCAATTACGGACAGATTCACCTGCTGGTTAATTGTGCGGGAGTCGCATACCAAAGCTCATTTTTGCAATCTAAAATGCCCCAAGTTCAAGAAGAACTCTCTGTGAACTTGTTAGGAATGTACAACCTCACTAGTTTGATTGCTCGACGCATGGCCAGCCAAAGACAAGGGACAATTGTCAATGTATCGAGCCTGATGGGGAAAGTTGCAGCACCAACAATGGCGACATACTCAGCAACCAAGTTTGCCATCTTAGGATTTACCCAAGCCTTGCGCCAAGAATTAGCTGAACATAATATCCGCGTCATTGCATTATTGCCTTCCCTGACAGACACAGACATGGTGCGCGACTTAAAATTATTTCGCTGGGCGATCCCCATGACTCCCCAGCAAGTGGCTAAAGCACTCGTCACCGGAATGCAAAATGATTCATCAGAAATTTTAGTCGGATGGCAAAGTCATTTAGCCGTGTTGTGTCAACGCCTCGCCCCTTGGTTGTTAGAGCTAGTTTTACGAATAGCAACACCGCCAGCACCAAGCAGACAACGGCTGATTGAAAAACTTATCCCTTCGCGTAGCGTCTCGTAGAGAAGGGAAGACACCGAGGGCGATCGCTGACTCAACACTCCTGAACAAACTTGTCCGAAATCTTCAGTCGTTTGGCTTTACCCTTGTGCAACAAAGTAAGGCTCACAGTGCCAAGAAACGCTAATAAGCTGAAAGTAGAAGTAGATTCAGGAACAGATTTAGGATTCTCAATTTTGATAACTTGTCCGAGTCCAGGGCGATCGCCTCGGTTTGTCACGTAAATAGCATTATCAGCACCAATAGTCAAAGCAGTAGGAGACTCTAATCCATTGCCACTAAGAATAGTTGTGCGAGTCCCATCCCTCGCTATTTTAATTACCGAACCATCTAGATTACCTTTCCAGAGTGATTGATTGGCGTACTGCAAAGCATATAAATTGCCCTCGCTATCAAAATCTAAGTCAGTAAGTTGAGTAAATCCATCAGTATAAACTGTTGGTTGACCATCAGCACCAACTCGGTAGATTTTTGCTTCACCTTCTGGAAAAGGAAAACCAGTTAATTGGCTAATATAATAAGCGCCATCTGGTCCTTTGGCGATATTTGTAGGTACTGCTTGGATTTCAAATGGCGATGATGATGCACCATAAGGAAAAATTGGATTAGTTAATGTTTGCCGAGGAATTGTGGCGATCGCTTTTAAATTACTGCCATCAGTCCCGACGCTGAGTAACTCATTAGCACCAGTATCAACTGCAACAATATTATTTCCATTTATAAGAAGAGAGAAGGGATTACTAATTAGATCGCCTTGGTCAGGATTATTTGCAAGTTCATAATTAGCTAAATCAGCAACACTAGTCCACGAATTTGTATTGAAATTAGCAGTGATAATTTTTCCTAAGTCAGTGTTACCTAATGCGGCGCGAAATGTCGGATTTGAACCATATCCAATTGCAATATAAGGCTTGCCAGTAGCATCAAATTTGATATCTTGAGGCCCAGAAGTATCAGTACCATCTGGTAATGCTAAAGAAGGAAGTCCTGTAAGTATACGTTCTTGCGTACCATTTCCAATTTTGGTGACTGCGCCAGTTGTGCCATAACATAAAGATTGGTTTGCAACGCTCGGTGAAGGAACACAAGCTCCACTGCCGCCTGTTCCTGCTTCCGTGACATAGAGACTCCCGTCATTACCAAAAGTTAAACCTCGTGGATTATTAAGACCATCAGCAATTACCGAAAATGATGCCGCTTCTGCTGCTTTCATTCCTGAAAAAGCAGCAATACAAACACTCAAAAATGTAATTCCAAATTGTTTTAGTTTCATTAGACTCCTCCTAAAATTAAATTTGCGTAAATCATCGAATGGAAAATTTTATCTTGAAAAATAATAATATTTAATATTTATAGTTTCTGTGGATTTTACAGCTTATTTAAGAGGTTGTTTGAAAAGTAGTTAGCTGTGATTTTAGGCACTTGTTGATCCCCCCCAACCCCCCTTAAAAAGCTATCCATTACCCGCATCTTTCTTAACAAACAGACAAAATACTTAAAATTAG
>NZ_CAWUDN010000216.1:0-3753 GCF_963920915.1 Nostoc sp. PCC 9305 | reverse complement strand
CTCTGAGCTTCGTTGATGAACCTTTTAGCTTCGTGCATGAACCTCTGAGCTTCGTTGATGAACCTTTTAGCTTCGTGCATGAACCTCTGAGCTTCGTTGATGAATCTTGGGGACTAATTGCAGAATGTTGTTACTCACATTGTGGCTTAGGAAAAGGTTTGTTCAGCTAGAATTTTATCGTGATTTACTGACGTATCTTTAAATCCACTTCCCTTTGATGCAGGAGTTAGGCGTAAACCTTGCTTTTGTGGAGGTAAAGAACCACGTTGGCTGAGGAATTCTTCGAGGGCATTTTCTACGATAGCGTTAGCAGCTAAAGAGACTTCTCGATCGCCGATGTAAGCACTGAGAGCATTAGCGATCGCATCTGGCAGTGTGATATTTAGGGATTGCATAAGCTGGTTATATTGTCAGCAATTAATTTAAGAGTAACGCGATCGCATTTCCTCTCTGGGCAATCCAACAATAATCATCCTGTGCAACAATAGCTGTAGCTTTGTCGGAGTAGAAACTATGGACTGGCAACAGCACATTCATTCAGATTCTAAAATTTTGCTGGGTAAGCCGACTGTCAAAGGAACTCGTTTATCTGTAGAGTTCTTATTGGGTTTGTTTGCTGCGGGATGGACAGAACAACAAGTGCTAGAAAACTATCCTACTCTTACCTCAGAGGCACTAAGAGCGGTGTTCGCTTTTACGGCAGAGTGTAATGCGTGAAGAATCTTTGTACACTCTACCGCTTTTGTCTGAGGCGGGATGATGCGGTTTCTAGCAAATGAAAATTTTCCGCTGCCTTTTTCCCGAAATTATCGCCGGTATTCGTCGCCGCAATCGCCGATTAGCTGGTACAAATCGCGTGATTGGCGAGATACTGCATTGATGCGATCGCGATCGTCTTCATCTAAACTAAAACTAAATACTTTGGCGTTATCTTCTATATGTTCAGATACTCCAAGTCTGGCGCCAACTATCACACCTCCTACAGTTGGCTGATCTAAAATGTAACGCACTGCTACGTTAGAAATGCTTACCCCATGCTTATTAGCAATTTCTTTGAGGATAGCCAGCAACTCTTGAAATAATCGCCAACCACCCCAAGCATCGATCATATTTTTATATTTTTTCAAACTAGCAGTGGAGAGATCAAATCCTTGTGGTTCCGGTTTACCCAAATAGTTTTCTGATAAAAAACCGCCACACAGCGTACCGTAAGTAAAAAGCTTTATGTCATGCTGTTGACAAAACTCTACCATATTAACTTCAGGACGGCGGTCAATAAGCGAAAATTGCACTTGATTAGAAACAATTTTGATGCCTGATTCAGTAATAATCTTCAAGTTTTCCGTGTCAAAATTGGTTAAACCTAAATGCTTAATTTTACCATCAGTCTGAAGTTCTGCCATATATTTTAGGGCATCCAGGTAATTTTTATCCTGATATTCCCACCAGTGGAATTGCATCAAATCTAACGATTGCACATTCATTCTTCTCAAGGAAATATCAATATTTTCCTCGACGAGTTTTTTCGTCATTTTGCCTGCACGAGGTACCCATTTCGTAAAGGCTTGTACCTGAGATAAAGCATCTTTACCACGAGTATCAATTAGTTGGCAACGAAACTCACCAATAAAGTCTTCCGCAGGGCCATAATGATCTGCTAAATCCCAAGTAGTAAAGCCAGCATCTAAATATTTGAACATAGTCTCAATAGCGGCTTGGGGATTGATCTGTCCGTGTCCGCCGGATACTTGCCACATCCCATTTAATATACGGCAGATGTTCAAATCGGGAGTAAATTGGAGACGACTAGCTGCGGGTAAGTTCATTTTCAATTTATGAGTGAAAAGTTAGGAATGGGAAGACTTAACAATTACTAATAGATAAATCATAACTGATAATTCATAATTCCTAACTCCTGACTGTTTAACGCCAGCCTTTTTCAGCTTTTTCGAGAACGTAAGCAGCAACGTCTTGAATTTGCTGTTCAGAGAGACGCTCTTTGTAGGCTGACATATTATTTTTACCATTGGTAACTATAGATGTAACTGCCTCTATTGAATCCATACCATACTTTTTTAGGGCTGGCTTTTTGAGATTTTTACCGCGCCTGATGATGTTGCTGCCATTGATATGACAACCAGCACAATGAACGCTAAATATTTGTTCGCCGTTAACTGTGTCTGCTGCACTAGCAGGCAAAGTAAAAGTACTGATTAATAACAAAAACGTTACTAATACTAATGTAAGTAGTTTCTTCAATTAACTTCTCCAGATTTGGACATACTAATTGTAGGCATAAGTATCAGAACCAATACTAGAGTGATTCAAAGTCAGTTGTAAATCCGGCAAAATTGGCACAATCTTCTTGAAAAGCTTCCGCATCACTAACATCCTCAATTTTATAAGACATGATGCGCGTTCCATCTGGCATTTTTTTAGAACCAATCAATTCACCTTGATATTTCGCTGCGATCGCTTTAAAATCAACACCATAGATTTTCCAGGCATCACCCGAACAAGTAATATTTACTTGCCACATATTTCACTCCTAATTACTACCACTAAATATTCATCATCTCATAAATGGGCAACATCTTACACATCACCTCTTTGGGATTGGAATTTTCTATCTAAAGGAAGTGTCTAGCTTAATCAAGCTACGCCATAATGTTGATGTAAGAACATCTCTAGAAAATTTTATCCAAATTAGTTAAATACCAAGAGTTGAAAATGCCTAACAATATCAAGCAACAAATTCAAGCCGACTTGCAACAAGCGAAAGAAACTGGACAATTAAGAACCGAGAGGATTCGAGAAATAGTAAAATCCGCAGTTTCTCAAGTAGCTTCTGAGTTTAAACAAGGTTCTAGTGAAGTTCGTAGCATCGTGAAAGATGCAGTTTCTGCTGTAATTGAAAACTTCCAAGAAAAAGGTGGCGAACTCAAAGATGAAGTGACAGCTTCCATTGAAGGAGCGCTGGAAGGGATTAATAGCAAAAGACACGAAAGCATTGCTCAAACTCAAACAGATATAAAAAGGTTACAAGCTCAACTAGATGGTGAAGAAGAACAACTCCAACAAGAGGTTGATGTAATTTTGGCAGAGATTGAAGAGACAGGTAAGGAAAAACCTGCGAGTACCAAAACTGCCATTGATTCTGCTGTCAATGCGATTAAAGATAGCGAAGAAGTCGGATTGCTAAAGAAACGTTACGCGCAATTGCAAGCACAGCTAGCCATTGTCCGAGCTAATATGGCTGCACGCTACGGCGGACGTAATATGGAGGTTCAAGATTATCTAGACGAGGCTAAACACTGGTACGATAAGGCTCGTCCTCAAGCAGAGTCTATGGCTGTACAGGTAGGAGAGAAGCGATCGCAGTTAGAAGATAAACTGGGTGAAGCTGGTACATCTCTAGCCAGAAAAGAGCGGCAAATCAAACAAACCTTAAGAGAGTTACTTTTAACGGCAGCTGACTTATTCAAAGATAAAGAACCTGCTAAAAAAGAACGGGAGACTATTCACAAATAGGCTGCTTTAGCGTTTAATTGACTGAGAAAAAGAGGGTGGGAATTTCCCACCCTCTTTTGTTAAAACAACAGTTTTATTAGACTTATTAATCCCTCAGATCATGTCCGCATAATTAGTTATGATTCCCCACAGTCATTGCACCCCACCCCCAACCCCTCCCCGCTTACGCAGGGTGGATTAATTGTCGAGAGAGAAAATATAACATAGAAGGATGATTCCTTA
>NZ_CAWUDN010000215.1:0-3769 GCF_963920915.1 Nostoc sp. PCC 9305 | reverse complement strand
GTATTGAGAGCGCCTACTTAATAACCTGAAGAAAAAAGCTCAAGCTTTTGGTTTAGAACTCACTCTTATTTCTGACCCTATGCAATTGTTGAGAGTCAAGGTACTTAGTTACAAGTTATTTTAGTACCATTCATATTTAAAGATGTTATTTTTCATGAGTTTTACTATGAGTTATGGAATGAGTTTTATGAGTTTCAGAGTCTATAAGACAACTAATATTAAAAGTAATTCGCTGCAATGTTATATCTAATACAAATTTGGCTTACTTGCTCAAATAGCTTATTACTGATATTAAAATTTACAATCTATCTTAATTTTTTTATTTAAAAGTTGACTATTTTGTCAATTTGTAGGTTTTAATTCTTAATCAGAGAACGAACAATGCCCATAAAACCAACTTATCCAGGCGTTTACGTAGAAGAAATCAAGAGTGGAGTACGCACGATTACAGGCGTATCTACCTCTATTACTGCCTTTATTGGTCGCGCCTTACGAGGCCCTGTAGACGAGCCGATTACTATTAACAGTTATGGCGACTTTGAACGCATTTTTGGCGGATTGTGGCTGAATAGTACCCTTGGCTATGCTCTACGAGATTTTTACCTCAACGGTGGTAGCCAAGCAATTATTGTCCGACTCACTCACTCTAAGCTGAAACAAGCAGAAGTTCAAACTCCAGCAGAAGGTCAAACTCCAGGGGAAACTGAACCCACAGCTAAGAAAGCACAACTAAATGTGAATGGTCTTAACTTAGAAGCAGCGAATGAAGGCAGTTGGGGAAATGCTTTGAAAGTGCGGATTGAATATGTAGATACTAATGTCAGACGTGACGCAAATGAGCAAAAACTATTCAACATTACAGTTCTGGATCAAAATACAAGTCAATTAGAAGTATTTCGCAACGTATCGGTGCTGCCAAATCATCCAAGACGAGTAGATAAAGTTTTGTTGAATGAATCTTATTTCGTTCGATTTAGAGATGAATCTCTGCCAACAGACAGACCAGCTGCTCATGCTCAACCCGCACCTGATAAAAGATTGTGGGATGATAATAACGATACAAATACCAAAGCGGAACCAAACAGCGGTGCGGATGGTGACGATCTAGATGTGAACGACTTCACAGGGACAAATAAAGAAGCAAATAAACAGGGTCTTTACGCTTTAAATAAAGCCGACCTGTTTAATATGCTTTGTATTCCGCCTTATAAAAACGATGGCAATATAAATTATGACTCTTTAGTCGATCAAGCAGCAAAATTTTGCCAAACCCGACGAGCATTTTTTATCATCGATCCGCCCAGTACTTGGACTGATAAGGATAAGGCCAAAGCTGGTATTCAGAACGACCTTGGTGAACCAACTAGTTATGCTGCTGTTTTCTTTCCTCGAATCAAGCAACCAAATCCTTTACGGGAAAATCAAATAGAAGAATTTGTTCCTTGTGGTGCGATCGCGGGTGTATTTGCTCGAACTGATGTTCAACGCGGTGTGTGGAAGGCTCCAGCAGGTACAGAAGCAACCTTGACGGGTGTACCACAATTGAGTGTACCTCTAACAGATCCAGACAATGGGGAATTGAATCCTCTAGGAATTAATTGTTTGCGAACTCTACCAGCTTATGGTCGTGTGATTTGGGGATCGCGGACGCGGAATGGAGATGACCGTCTTACGGATGAATGGAAGTATATTCCGGTTCGCCGTTTCGCACTTTTCTTGGAAGAAAGTCTTTATCGCGGTACGCAATGGGTTGTCTTTGAGCCAAATGACGAGCCGTTGTGGGCGCAAATTCGCTTGAATCTTGGAGCTTTTATGCACACTCTCTTCCTTCAAGGAGCCTTTCAAGGTCGTAAGCCGGAAGATGCTTACTTTGTGAAGTGTGATAAAGAAACAACAATCCAAAATGATATTAACTTAGGAATTGTCAATATCATTGTTGGTTTTGCTCCTCTCAAACCTGCTGAATTTGTCATTCTCAAGATTCAGCAAATAGCCGGACAAATAGCAGTTTAAGGAGAAATATATGCCTTCTATTTCAGGTAAACGTTTAGACCTCTACAAAAACTTTAAGTTTGTTGTGAAATTCGCTGGTAAAGACGTGGCAGGGGTAAGTAAAGTCAGTGGTTTGAAGCGAACCACTGAGGTCATAGAACACCGTACAGGTGGCGACCCTAGCACTGTCTATAAGTCTCCAGGACAAAGCAAGTACGATGCCATCACCTTAGAACGAGGTGTTAGCAAAGATAGTGATTTTGAACAATGGGCAAACAAAGTCTGGGCGCTTGGTGGTAGTCCAGAAGTGTCTCTGGCAGATTTCCGTAAAGATATCACTATTGAGGTTCGTGATGAAGCTGGTCAGAAAGCGACTTCATATAACATTTTTGGTTGCTGGGTTTCAGAATATCAAGCATTACCAGACTTAGATGCTAGCGCTAATGCTGTCGCTATCGAGTACATAAAGATAGAGAACGAAGGTTGGGAACGTGCTTCATGATTAACTCGGCTTAGTTAATCAAGATTTAATTGTTTAACCAGCAGAAAATTAACTATAGGACTCCTATTTGATTTTTCAAAAAGCTAAGTTAGCTAAAAGTATGCCCTATAAAGGTTTAGTTCTCAGTATACTTAGCAAGATTTAAGTAGGATTCCTATAGGTCACTGTGTTTAACTTTCCAACTCTTTTTAATCAATTTGGTTGAAGGAAACCTTTGTTAATTGGATATTACAGAAATTGCCTAGATAAGGCAGTTAGATTAAGGAGGTGCATCAGCTATGAATTCAGAAAAAAAGCAAAACATTGATGAAATCATTAATCACTTTCTTGCTAGTGCTAGTAATAATGGCAAAATTGATGAGGCTGTCTTGAATCACTTAATTGACATTAAAAAACTAGCATTAGAAGAACAAAAGAATCGAAATGAGCAGGAGATTAAAAGAGAAGAAAATATAATAAAAGTTAAACAGAATAGATTTCCCAACAATATTTTGAGTAATCCGATAACTCCGCCTATTATTGCTGCGTTTGCTGGATTTTTGACATCGACTTATGTAGCATATGTTCAGGGAGATTCTAATCTCAAACTTGAACAACTTAAGTATCAGTCCGAACTTATAGCCAATTCAACTCAATCTGAGGATCCGAAAAAAAGAACTGAATTACTCAAATTCAATATTGATGCTGGCTTAATCAGAGACCCTTATATTCTTTCCAAATTAGAGAGTTTAATACAAAAAGGTGATGTTCCACAGTCCTATGTAAGTCAAATTTTAGATCCTAATAAGTCCATTCTCCCTAAGACTTTCCCTTTACCAACAGTTAGTGATTTCAAGGGATCTCCAGGTTGCTACATTGCTGCCTATTCACGTCAGAAAATCGGACATCCAGTAGGGAACAATGTTTATGTTGTGGGTCAAGTAAGGGTTCGTGGACATTATGAGGGAAAAAATTGCGAGCCAAAAGGGTATGAAGGAAAAAAAATCGATAGTTTAGATGACTTTAAGAAATTCTTTGACCAAAAACTACCTCAAACCTGTAAGAACAAAAATTGTTGGGCAGGTAAGGAGACTGGTGGTTTTCTTGGTAATTAAATCAATGAAAGATTTAAAGCTAGTTATGGAACTCGTATTTGATTTTTGAAAATCCAAGCCAGTTAAAAATTTGCCATATAAAGAGTTCAGTTGTCAATATACTCAGCAAGACTCAAGTAGGATTTGTATATGCGATCGCTATCAGCCTCGGAACTGTTAAATATCTGGGAGTGGGGACTTA
>NZ_CAWUDN010000214.1:0-3853 GCF_963920915.1 Nostoc sp. PCC 9305 | reverse complement strand
CTTGACACCAATGGCGAGACGCCCACCCCACAATAAATAGTTGTATATTTTTTTAGTAGGACTTACGCACGAGTTACGGGATAACGAACCACAGAGGCGCAGAGGACACGGAGAAATCAGAGTTTGAGAGATATTTTGCGTAAGTCCTAATTAGTTGGAAATCCATAACTGACTTTACCAAATAAACACTTATCCTGTAATGTAAATTGCATAGTTTTTTATCAACCAGCTATGCCACGCGGAATCAGAGTTCGTACAGAGTGCATTAAACTAGTCAAGCAAAGGATGAGACAAAAATCCCAAAAAATAGAAAAAATAAATAATTCTCCATCATTTCCTCCTTCCTTAGTCTCTACTTGCGAACTTGAATATCCAGAAGGGGAAGTAGCATTAGATTCTCTTTTTTATGTAGAACGTCCTCCTATCAAACAGCGTTGTTACGAAGAAATCAAAAAACCAGGTTTCCTAATTCGCATCAAAGCACCGCAACACATGGGTAAATCTTCACTCCTAGCGCGGATTCTGCATCAATCAGAAAATCAAGGAAATACAACAGTAGCTATCGATTTTCAGCTAGCAGAAGAGGAGTTTTTCTCCGACTGTAGATGATGGAATTGTCGAGTTCAACAGGCAATTCAATGTTACAAACAATCATCAAGTCCAACAAATTACTTCTAGCAGCTTTGATTTTCGTATCAGCAGCAACATTCAATAGTCCCAAAGTTGATGCAAGAAATAGCCAGAATTTAAATGTAACATCAACTGCGATCTGCACTGCGTGCAGCACCGAAGGTATCGCACTAGAACCAGAATGGAAAAAATTCTCTCCAGATGAAGGTAAATTCTCTATTCTCATGCCCGGTGAGGAAATTTCAGACATCACACCAGATAAAAGTCAAAAGCCTGACGGTGTTGAGTCTACAAAAATGTATCTGAGTACTAATGAAACAAATGTGTTTATGGTTAGCTATGCTGACTTTAACAATGATGTGACTCAGATTCCTTCAAGTGAATTATTGGATTTCGCTGTACAAGGGATATTAGAAGATGGGAAAAAATTACTAAGTCAGGAAAATATTACTCTAGGTGCATATCCCGGCATAGAAATTAAGCTGTGGGATGAAAAAGAAGGAATTTTTATGACGGGTAGAGTTTTTATTGTTAATCAACGGTTGTATATACTCTTCGTTGGAAGCGATAAAAATCCTCAAGTCAGTGATGTCAGAAAGTTTTTTGACTCCTTCGAGTTGATACAGTAATTATCTTACTAGTTGCTGAATAGATTTTTTTAGCAACGATTAGGACTCCTGTCTGATTTCTGAACAAAATTTCAAATGAAACCCTGATAAAACAGCCTTTTCAGTCTCCGAATGTTTTCAAAAATCAAATCGGAGTCCTATCTAACTCTTGTATCTTGTGATTATTGATACAAATAAATTAAAAAATTCTTTCCAGCAATTCTGCCAAATTGCCAAATAAGTTGCCTTTTACCCGAATAATTGGATCATTTTCAGCTAATATGGCATTGGCACAGTTAGACAAAAATCTTAGCTTTAGTATCTATTCCAAATTAGGTCTAATAGCTTTAGCAATAGTAATTTTGACTTCAGATAAAAATTTACCCTTTCTAAATAAAGACCTTCTCAGACAAGGGCAATTATTAAGGAATTAATATATATGATTATTACGTTGATTATAGCTTGGATAATCTTCATAATATTATGGAAGTTGCTGAAAGTAACCGTGAGTACTGCATTAACTCTTGCGGCAATCCTTGTTTTATTAAATATTAGTTTTGGCATTACTCCACAAGATATTTGGCATTATGTAACGCAGTTTGCTCAAAATCTGTCGCAGATCCAAACTGGAAAGTAAAAATCTATACTTCACTTTTGCGAATGAAAGGTGAAGTATAAAATTATGAAATGACAACCTTTCTTAATCAATTGTTATTTAATGCTGAAATCTTGGTTAAGGCATCCTTAAAACTCGGTGGCAACTGACGCATAATCTTGCCTCTGTCGCGATCTAAAGCCACTAATGTCACCTTAGCCGTGACGTATAATTCTTGTCCATCAGTTGAGACAATGGCATAATCCCAATTGATGCGGACACCTGTCACCTCAGCCATGCGCGTTTTTACCATCACTGCCATACCCAATTGAACTGAACGGTGATAGCGCACCGATAATTCTACAACTGGTAAATCGCAACCTATAGCGGCTAAATCAGCAAATTCAATCCCTATAGATCGCAAACATTCATTCCGCGCTTCTTCCATCCAAGCTATGTAGGAACCGTGCCAGACAACACCTGCATAGTCAGTGTGGTGGGGTTGCACTCTGACAAGATATTCAAACCAATTCCCAAACTCGTTAGTTGATGGATTGTCAAGGGCGCTGGTTGGTGGCAATTTTGCTTGGCTGGGTTTTTCTTCTGACATCTTCAAATTTCTAAGTGCCTATAAATTTTCCAAATTATTGAATAGCATAAAAATTAATTGCGTTGCCGGACTTCTTGATTTAATATTTACCTTCCGAGCATAGGGAGTGTTTTGTTATGCAGCCTAATCTCCGGCATGTGAGTGTTGTTACTTTATCTCTACTTAGCTTACTAGGTTTTGGGATGGTGTATCCAGACAATAACCAGGTAAACACAAATGCAAGGTTGAGGTACGAATCTGGAGAAAAAGCTCAAGCTTTACCCAAGAATAATCAACTCTCAGAAATTGCAAGGCTCAATGAAGAAGCTATCAAAGAATCTCGTCAAGGTCAATCGCAAGAAGCGTTGCAGAGATTACAGAAAGCATTAGTCATCAGCAGAGACTTTGGAGAGCGCTCTTGGGAAGCAGTAACATTCAACAATATTGGCAGAATCTACCAAAGTCAAAAAAATTATTCTGAAGCACTTCAATCCTATCAGCAAGCTTTATTAATTAACAAAGAACTTGGGGATCTGGTTCGACTTGGCAAAACCTACAGTAACATAGGTTACTTATTCGATATCCAAAACCAGCCAGAGTTAGCAATTTTTTTCTACAAGCATTGTTTGATTAATCGTGAGAAAGCTCGCTTGAAGCCATCAGCACTGAGTGCGCCGCAACCAGAAGCTTACAACATAACTGTTAGCCAGACATATCGCATTTTGGGTGAACGATTGCTGAAACAGGAACGTGTTGCTGAAGCACAAAGGACAATGGATTTACTCAAAGTTGAAGAACTAGAGGAATATCTCCAGACTGTGCCAGGTAATCAACGTACTGTCAAAGGTATTAATATAGCGGCAACAGAAAAACCAATTAAACAAAAGTTGGATCAAAGTGTGGATAATGCTGTTGTGCTGGGTAAAGAACTGACAACACTACGGAAAATTTCCCCCAAAGAGCGATCGCTCGAACAAAAACAACGAATCGAGCAACTAGTCTTAAATCAACAGCAACTTCTAGATGGATTTAACCAATTTATCAATAGTCCTTCAGTGAAAGCACAGGTAGAACAAATTAGCCGTACAGCTAGACGGCAAAATTTGGATTTGGAAAGTCTCAACGAACTTCGAGATAATTTGGCGCGATTACCGCAAAAATCGGCATTGCTCTACCCACTGATTTTAAAAGATAGTTTGGAATTGGTATTGGTAACTCCTGAATCTCCACCAATCCATCGCACTGTGGCTGTAAAGCGCGAAAACCTCTATCAAACAATTGATGCTTTCCGTCAAGCTTTAATCAATCCCAGTCGAAATATCAAAGCACCTGCACGCCAATTGTATGACTGGCTAATTAGGGGTTGCTGAAAAATGAAGAAAAGGTGACAGTATCTAAATTATTAGACTCTAGAAGTATATTCAGGTGCAA
>NZ_CAWUDN010000213.1:0-4372 GCF_963920915.1 Nostoc sp. PCC 9305 | reverse complement strand
TGTCCCAAAGTCTGAATCAGAAAGTTTGCAAGATTGTAGGAGGGGTAACCACTCCCCCTTGCGGTGTGCCCTGTTCGGGGAATTCTGGGTTAACTCCTGCCTTGAGGCATCGGAAGATACCGAGTTTTAAGCCTTTGGGGGCAATGAGTTCATCCATTATTGCTGAGTGGTTAATCCGGTCGAAGCACTTTTCAATATCGAGTTCTATAACTCGTTTTTCTATTCCGTTGCATCGGGATTTGAGGTTATCAAAGATGTACTGTTGTGCATCGTGGGCAGAGCGCCCAGTTCTAAACCCATAACTCCGGGCATGGAATGTGGCTTCATGTGCTGGTTCGAGTGCGTATTTTGCGAGGCATTGCCAAGCTCTATCTGCGATGGTGGGTATCTTAAGCATTCTGGTAGTCCCGTCCTTCTTGGGGATGGGGATTTCCCGTAAGCCTTGATGTTTCCAATTTCCGCTATTCATTCTCAGTAGTTCTTCAAGATTGAAGCGTTCTCCAAATGAGAGGGATTTCTTACCATCAATACCAGCCGTCTTTTTACCAGCGTTTAGCTGTGATACTTGTCTTATTGCAAGAAATCGAGCCGAGGTTGATTTTAGAATGAGCTTTTGGAGTGACCTAGCTTTCCGTTTGTCTCCAACAAGAACCGCTTTGTACACGCGCTTTTGAAGGCGGAATAGGTTACGCCGGAATTTCTTCCAGGGTAATGCTACCCATGATTCACTAGTTTTGTAACTGTGTCTAACCATACTCTTCTCTAGGTAGTGTATTCTGAACACCTCAGACCAATTACGGTCTGTCCTACCCGAACTGTGGGGATTCCTCCGCTCGTCTGGGCTACTTGGGGTTCGACTGCCCCTAGACCCACAATTCGTTTTTATTCGTTCCCTCGGAATGATTGATTGTTCCGTTAGGTGTAGCCACTTCAACCATTGGATTCCCCGGACTCTTGCCATTATTCAGATTGATATTTGGCGGGATTATACTCCAATGAGGTCAGGGATTTTTGTGTTGCGCCCTTGCCACTCGGTAGGTTGCTTTTCTAGGCTCTGTTTCACCGTAGGAACTCCCTGTTAGCACCAGTGTCAACCCGCAACGGCTGTCTGATTGTGTCCTGTTCCCAGCTTCACCCTCCAGACACCGAGTCTGGTCAGTGTGGGCAGATAAGGAGTCAATTCTGAGTCTGAATGACAGGACTTGCACCTGCATCAATCCGAGAGTTCAGCCTTTAATGTCAGTAATCTGCTGACGGACTGGATTAGTTATGTACGGACTGGATACCGGGATTCTCTAATCAACGAATCGCACCATCTGACCGAGAGTTCAGCCTTTGGTGACAGTAATCTGCTGTCGGGCTAGATTAGTTATTTACGGACTTAATACCGTGATTCACTAATCAACGAATCGCACCGTCATCTACTACTAAGATTGTGCCTTTTTCACCTGATAAGTTTCTCAACGCTGTTCCTCCACAGCGAGAACTCTCAACCATCTATTATCTGTTTATTAGGAGTCAAAAGCGCAAAACAGTCTTGAGTTACAGTCATGATTAAGAAGCGATCGCTTAATACTTGCATCTGTGCAACAGATTATCCTGGGGCATCTACCCGAAAACAGATTTGTACACAATTAATAAATTCTTCTGCAAGGGACTCGTATTTTCCATCGATTTGGTGTACCTTGTTAATTCAGTGCAAATTATTTATACCTAACTTATCTCAAATTTACTCAGACAAATTTTAAGCCAATGCCTTCAAGGGAACAGCCAATGAAAACTTCTAATGATACAGATACTAAGAAGATCATCAAAAAATCCGACAAGCTTACCCTAAAACAGATGAAATTAATCGAAGAAGCAGAAGACCAACTTCTTCAAGCCGATACTGTCAATTCTACTCCCGGATTTCTCACGATAGTGTAGGCTTCAGGGGAAGAGGAGTGTGGGGAGTGTGGGGAGTGTGGGAGGACAAGAAAGAAGCCTTACTCCCCTCTCTTCCCCTACTCCCCCCACCCTTCCCACCCTTCCCACCCTTCCCACACCTCCCACACCTCCCACACCTCCCACACCCCTTGGATTTCTCACTTGTGAGAAATCCAGGTACTGCCCCTGTGGTTGAGGTTGAGGAGAAACCAGTAGCGATTTCAGAGCCTAGAGTTCCTGACTATGTTCCATTGCTTGACAATCCTCCAGTACAATCTGTGGGTAATTCCGGCTGGCAGGTTTCTGATGTCTGGCGGGATATCCGTGTGGATGATTTCTGTGGGTAGACCCCATGATTACGAGCGCTCATACATCTATAATTTCTCAGTGTAAGTGCATCTCAAATGCTATTGAAAAGTAGGTTTAGATATCCGTTCATTAATTAACAAATTATTGACAATTAAGCCTATTTGTTATTAATTCTTTCCTTAACTTAAGATAATCTACAATTTGCTTTGATGCTTGAAGATACAATAATTACTCTGCTAATTTGCAGTACAGAAGAAAAGAAGCTTTACTTTGAGGTGTCCCTCTCACTTTTTAAAAAAGTTTCCACCTGGAATCCTGAATTGTCAGCAGTGCCTTTATCAATGAGCGAGGCTATTGAAATTGGTCAGGCTGAAGCTTATCGAAAGCGGCCTCAATTTAACTCTTATGTATGTATAGCTGCCTCGATTCAATCTCTGCAACCTCATCCAAAGCCATTTTTATGGTTTTGGCATATTGTGTTCGCCCCAGTAATTGATAAGCATATTTGTTATTTAGATCGCAGTGAGATCGTTTTGCTTCTGGACGGTACAGTAATCGAGCCAAGAGTTATTAGTATTTCAAATTAGTTCCTGCTTTTTTAAAACACTCCTGGTTATACCTTGATAATAATATTTTTAATTATGAATTGATAAGAGAACTCAGCATCATGACTATAAATAATAGGCAGTCTTTATCAATTATATCAACTTTTCAATAATGTTTGCATCGGTATTCAAGGAAATTATTAATTAATGAGTTTATCTACTTTACCTATAGAATTTGAATTAGCAGCCGCCAAAATATTATCTGCTCATTATCCACACTCTCGCTTTAAATTATCAGCAGAAATTGAACAAGGTTTTATAACAATTGATTTTCAAGGCTACTTTAGCGAAAGTTTTAATCCGAAAAATCGTCCTTGTTCTAATCCTATTAATGAAGTTTATCGAAATAATAAGGTTGATTTCCGGCTATTTTGGTCTGGTGAACATCTAGCCTTATCGGGTTGGTGGAGAACTGCAATTCTATCGCTTGAGTACACTCCCATACGGCAAGTGTGGTTGAATGAAGATGCGGAGGAAATTTCTCGTCCCTATCCAGACGGTGATAAGTTTGAGGCAATTGCTAATTCTTTGTACCCAATCTTACAACAGTATTTTCCTATTTGAAGATTACGTTTAAAAAGAAGAGCAGAGTTAAAAATGATAGTTGCTAAAATAAATCAGCTAATAATCTCTGGCAAAATAAAAAATTACTTCTCTATTAAAGAGCTAATTCAATTAATAGAAACGCTGATAGTGGAATTAGATGAAAATCTAGAATTAACCACTGAAGATATTTTTGAGATTGTGTGCCTAGAATATCACCTAAATGCTGATTTTATAGAACAAGAGCTAAGTTGTAAATGTCCATTTGCATTAGCTGGCTTTTTAAGTGAGTTAGAACAGACAGAAATTTCTGATTATTTAACACTTGATTAATTTATTGGACAAAAAGTAAACAGTTTGTTCTATTATTGGGTAGACAAGTCTAGTCAAGTCTAGTCATGAGCCGACCACAATTAAACATCAAATTTGATGGAGAGGGCGAGAAAGAACTACTTGAGGCTGTAAAGGCACGAGCACAGGATGAACGTATTTCTCTCAAAGAGTTTGTTTTGGATGCCTTGAAAAATAGCCTGACAGTTCACCTTGCTACCCAACCTACCCAACCTAAACCAGCTGTCACTAAGCCAGAGGTAGACGAACTGAAGCGGCGAATAGTTGATATTCAGATAAGTTTAATGGGTGAGGTTAGCAAGGATAGAAAACAAATTGCCGCACTAGCAGCAGCGATCGCTCTGATTGAGTCGCGCTTTGATGTTCTCGACCCTCCCAAGATAGTGACAGTTGAAGATAGTCAGGCTAGACAGTCTAGACAGGGGGAAACCTGGGAGAATGATGCTGTTGAGTTTTTAGATGCAATCAGCTGGGGTGATGAGTAAATCAATCATACTTTACTCTCTATGACTACTGTCCTTTAAAAATGCAGTCCCCGCTCAAATTGATGCGAAAAGTAGCATTTTAGATTATCTAGTAATTATAAGCTGTTACGCAGTTAGATTGTATAATATTAGATTAATTACTTAATCTAGTAT
>NZ_CAWUDN010000212.1:0-4406 GCF_963920915.1 Nostoc sp. PCC 9305 | reverse complement strand
ATAGTACAAAAGCACTATATTTTAGCGATCGCCTGTGCCAGTTGCGTAAGTCCTGGAAATAAATTGTAGCCCGTCATTTCAGAAAAAAATCCGCTCAAACTTGTGGAAATCTCTGCATATAATTTGGGAAAGTTTTGTCAAAAAACTCCTAGTAGATCCTAATGAATTACAAGTTTGGCAAAAGGTTGACCGCCACGGTAATATCTATTGGCAAGCTTACGATCCGGCAACCGGAAAATCCTTTTCTTCGGGTTCCGAAACTGATGTGTTTATGTGGATTGAACAACTTTATCGGTATTAAAAATATGACACAACTTACTTTGGTAATCGGCAACAAAAATTATTCATCTTGGTCGCTTCGTCCTTGGTTAGCGATGAAGCAATTCGGTTTGGAAGTCAATGAAATTCGGATTCCTCTCTATAACGACCCAGATTATTCATCGAAAATTCGGCAATACTCGTCATCAGGAAAAGTACCTGTGTTATTGCACGATAGGCAAACAGTGTGGGATTCTCTCGCTATTTGTGAATATCTAGCTGAAACTTTTCCAACCCTGCAATGGTGGCCAGAGAATAAGGCCGCAAGAGCATTAGCCCGTTCTGTCAGTGCAGAAATGCACTCAGGATTTCAAAATTTGCGTCAGAATATGCCAATGAACTGCCGTACTAAATATCCTGGTAAAGGTTTCAAACCCGGCGTACAACAAGACATTGACCGCATTACTAGTATTTGGCAAGAATCACGTCAAAAGTTTGGGAATGGTGGTAAGTTTTTGTTTGGCAATTTCACGATTGCTGATGCATTTTTTGCTCCAGTTGTCCTGCGGTTTATCGCCTATGATGTGCAGTTAGATACTATTTCTAGAGATTATGTGGAGTCAGTTTTGGCACTTCCAGCAATGCAAGAGTGGATAAATGCAGCAAAGAATGAGACAGAAGTTATTTCCCAATATGAATTTTAGTAAAACAGAAAATAGGGATAACACAAAGGGCAGAAATATTCTAATTAGAGATGCAAACAAAAGGGATATTCCTGCCATTATGGAATTGATTTATTTGAAAGCCGAATTTGATGGTTATCCTAAATCTGTAGAAGCAACTCCTCAAAAGCTAGAAATTGATTTATTTGGAGAAATGCAGCTAAAGATTGCGACACTGTTTAATGGCTTTAAAATCTGTATTGCTTATGGAGCATAGCTTATAGATTTACAAACGTGCTATTTTTCTGTAACGACTGTTTAATAGCGTTAAGCTAGAATAAATCCATTTTAATATTAGTAATGCCTAATATTCAAGAACACGCAAACACTCTAGTTACGAAATTTGTTCCGGGTTATAGATTTTTTCGTTTACAAGAACTCACAATTGATAAAAATAATTCAATTCAAACAGAAATTAATAGTCAATCAATTAAAGTTCTCAGGTTGTTCATTGCGTGGGAGTTATACATGCAGCCCATGCAGTGATGAATGTACGTTCTTCTCAAGGGGCAATTGCCTGGAGCATTTCTCTAATTACCTTTCCCTGGCTAACGATTCCATTGTATTGGATTTTAGGAAGAACTAAATTTCATGGATATGCTGAAACACTGCGCTCAGTCTATGCACAACACTATAAGATTTTTCATTCGACTTATAGCGAACTGATTAAATTTCAGGTTGCGCCACCAGATAATCTAGCCCAGTTGCAACCCTTAGCGGAGGCTTTTACAGACATTTCTTTCACATCAGGTAATGCTGCCGAATTACTGATTAATGGTCAGCAAACTTATGAAGCAATGCTGAAAAAGATTGCATCGGCAACAAATTATATTTTGTTTCAATTTTATACTGTTAACGATGACCAATCAGCTAATGAGTTTAGAGAAGCGTTGATTGCTAAAGCCAAGCAAGGAATAAACATCTATTTTCTCTACGATGAAATTGGTTCCAAGAAATTATCTCGCCCTTATATCCAATCTCTACAACAGCATGGAATTGCAGTGAGTGCATTTAACACCACTAAAGGTCAGGGTAATCGGTTTCAATTTAATTTTCGCAATCATCGCAAAATTCTGGTGGTGGATGGAGAAATTGCATTTGTAGGTGGACTAAATATTGGTGATGAATATTTAGGAAAAAATCCTCGATTGAGTCCCTGGCGCGATACTCATATCATGCTTGAAGGCCCAAGTGTACAAAGCCTACAAAACTCCTTTGTGCGAGATTGGTATTGGGCAACTCGAAAACTTATCGAAGTTAACTGGCAGGTAAAAATTAATCAGGAAATTAATCAAACTGTATTCATACTTCCTACAGGCCCCGCAGATCATTTGCCAGCTTGTAAGCTTTTTTTCGTCGAACTCATTAATCAAGCTCAAACTCACTTGTGGATTGCTAGCCCCTATTTTGTGCCGGATGAAGCAACATTGTCAGCCTTAAAACTGGCAGCAATGCGAGGTGTCGATGTGCGAATTCTCTTACCAAATCGACCCGATCATTTATTTGTTTATTTATGTTCCTTCTCTTACTACACCGAAATGGAAAAAATCGGTATCAAGTTGTATCGTTACAAAAATGGGTTTATGCATCAAAAAGTTATAGTCATTGATGAGAATCTAGCAGGGGTAGGAACTGTTAACTTAGATAATCGCTCGTTTTCTCTAAATTTTGAAGTTATGGGTTTTGTTACCGAGTCCGGGTTTGTCCAAAGTGTGAAAAAGATGTTAGAGGATGATTTAGCTGTCTGTGTTGCTGTCGATCTTAATGAGTACGATAAAAAACCTTTTTGGTTCAAGTTAGCTGTGAGAGTCTCTCGATTGCTGACTCCTTTACTTTAATTGCTAATATATGGATGAATAGAATAATCAATCAGGCAAAGTTATGGGTAATTTACTCAGTGGTGTTGCTAAACCGTCAATGCTGACAAGATTTTTCTTCTGTTGATATTCTCGAACTCCCTCTTCGCCTTTTTTACTAGCCCAGTTTACTAAAGTCTGGCGCTGACCTTGATATTCATAGAGTGGTACGCCAAAACCACAAGAAGTCTGGATTTTTTCAATGTCAGCAACGATAATTTGACGAGTTCCAGGTATCGGCAAAAATAGAGAATACAACGAGTCCCACTCTGGAGAACTCGGTAAAATCGTGGTTCCTTGACCGTAAAGACGCAAGATACACGCGGGTTCTTGAAAGGCACAAAACATGAAGGTTATCCGCCCATTTTCTTGCAAATGGGCGGATGTTTCGTTACCACTACCTGTAAGGTCTATATAACCTACTCGGTTGGGAGACAAGATACGAAAGCAGTCTTGACCTTTAGGAGACAGGTTAACATGACCTGTAGGACTCAAAGGTGCAGAGCCAACAAAGAAAAGGTGTTGGGCAGCAATAAAGTCTTGCAGTTCTTCAGTAATACAGTCAAACAATTTAGACATAGACTGTCTGATTTATATTTACAAATTGATCGTGTTCTCAGCCTATGTCTTAGCTAAAAATCTAGCAAGGTATAATTACCGATGTCTGGTTTATCGGAAAGGAGTGGGGAGTTGGGAAAACTGTTACTGTCTCATATACCGACTAGCCATTTGGATGGCATCAGCAATATCGACATCACCATCACCATCAGCATCCAAGAAGGAATTTAAGACAGGATTTCCGCCAGCTTGGGGATTTTGAGCATTGGCTCCTGATTGCAAAAATTTTAGCACCAAAGGTACTGCCAAAGGCAGCAATTGTTGAACGATACCAGCATCCAACCCAGTGCGTTGGGCAGCAACTTCAGCTACTTGCTGTTGTATCTGAGGAGAGAATAACGAATCGACGGCTTGGGGGTTGGCAGAAGTACCAGCATATTGACTGACTAAATTTTGTGTGGCTTCATTACCATCTGTGGCTTGTTTGTCTTGTAAAGCAGAACGCACTTGACCACCAACAATTGACAAAACTGATTGGATGGTAGAAGGGTCTGCGCCTGTGCGATCGCTGAACTGCTGTACAGTGTTAACAATGCTTCCTATTTGACCTAAGCTGCCCTGTTGATTGGGATTAGTGACAGCACCAAGAATTTGATCGAAAAGTCCCATAAGTTTGTTTCTCTCTTTGTTCTCAAAAACTTGCCAAAACTGACTGGAAGTTTTTTGTGTACGTGGACTTTTGTAAGCCTAATTAAAGATTAAAACACGCTACCTCTAAATTTTAACAACTAGCTCAAGTATGAGAAATCGATCGAGCGATCGCAAATTCTGTGCTTCGATTTAACTCAGATTGGCAAGTAATTTTACCCTGATGTTTTTCTACCACAATCTTCAGATACGTAACGTGAGTTCGACAAGTCTTATTTGACCTCTCCCCCAGCCCCTCTCCGACACGGAGCTACGGTGTACACACATCTTTGTATAAAACCAAAATCGTTGAAGATCCCCCTAA
>NZ_CAWUDN010000211.1:0-4531 GCF_963920915.1 Nostoc sp. PCC 9305 | reverse complement strand
GGAATAGTGACCGAGAACTCTATGGAAGTTTTTGCAAGATTGTAGGAGGGGTAGTTAGTCCACTATTAGCTAACATCGCACTTAACGGGATTGAAAGTATCCACAGATACCATGTGGAATACAAAAGGGGCAATAGAATAACAGACAAAACCCCAACAAAAAGTATTGTCGAGCCATCAATCCGTTATGCGGATGATATGGTCATTATACTCCGACCCGAAGATGAGGCGACAGAGATACTTGAAAGAATCAGCGAGTTCCTCCGTAAACGCGGAATGAATGTAAGCCAAAAGAAAACCAAACAGGACTTACGCAACTGTCACAAGCAATGGCGCGGTGTAGCCGCGCCGTGCGCCAAACAACTAGGCAATAAACATGGGAACATTCGGACGTTTTAGTTGCTGAACTAAATAATTTGATAACAATCCATGCTTAATTTGATAGATTGTTTGACCAGTTTTATAAGCTAAATTTTTGAGCCTAAGCCAAACTAAAATAGCGCAGGCAATATGATTTCTTTGAATACGACCCTTACGACATTGGCATGATTCAATACCAGTCAATTGTTTTAATTCTCTATGAAACTCCTCAACCTTCCATCGTACCTTACACACTTTTTGTACAACGTCCGTAGAATCTTGAGATAAATCGTTTGTAGCGATAAAATCCGTTTTGTCGGTGGAGACAATTACCCGGAACAGTTTCACTTTTTTCGCTTGAGGAAACTTTTTTATTTTAACTATTTTACCTGATTTCAACTCCTCTTCATTCCAAGATAACAATTCAACTTTTTGATAATCTTCTTCACCTGCTGTATCATCAACAAGTCGATTACGTTTTAGAGGACAATAATAATATTTTCCTAATCCATCAATATATAACATCAATTTATTTGTCGCATACCAAGTGTCCATCAAGACAGCTTGAAATGGTAAAACCTTATTATACACAAGGTTTTGCAGCATCTCCATCACATGGTCTATCTTTGTTTTTCTTTTCTCGTTCTGGGTCATAAATGCGATAGTCAACTACCCAAAACTTTCCGAGTTCATGATTTACATATACACAATTTACTAGCCCAATCCCTTGAATTACACCATGCTCATTGCCACTATATTGGCGTTTACTTGGCTCTATTTCAATAGCATATCGTTTATCAATTACTGTGTCATCAAAAACCAAGTAGGCGTTATCATTTATTTCTATTAGATCTTTCACGTTATCCCAAAGAATCCGAGGTGTTAATTTTTCGTTCTTTAAATAACGGTTGATTTTATCATGACTGATCTGCTCTAAATGCTCTGCCAAATTTGTCAGCGTATAATTAATCTGACTACTTAACAAGTACTGGCAATAGTTAAGTTTAGTGGCTCTTCAGTTCCTTTTATGGAGTCGAATAATAAATAAAATCTAATCAAAGCCTATGTTCCTTGCTATGACTGGATTTTAAATTTTTGAGCCTTTCTACAAAACTGCTATTTTAATGCCGTACCATAAAACCAACGCAAGAGCCAGTTTAGTAAATCTCATAAAGCTACGGGATTTATTTTATGCCTCCTCAGCTAATCTTCTCATGATTTGATGAATACTTAATACAGCCGATTACTGTTACTAATTTCAGCAATGTTCTCTGAGTACACCACCACCTTTTAGTACATAACTACTATAAAAATGCGATCACACTGTGCCAGTTGCGTAAGTCCTGCCAAAGTTACCGTCGCGACAGATGGGTTTGATTTCCTCGGCTGGAACTTTAAAGTCCAGAAAAACGGAAAGCTTAGAAGCACTCCCTCGGTGGATAATTTCAAAGCATTCCGCAAGAAAGTAAAATACATCGTCAACAACTCGAATTATGGTGCTACCACAAAGGCTGAAAAATTAGCCCCGGTAGTTAGAGGCTGGAGAAATTACCATAAGTTCTGTAAGATGGATGGCTCAAAGCACTCGCTTTGGTTCATGCACCGCAGAGCCTACACGGTATTTAACAAGGAAGCAAAACTGAATCGCTATTCGAGCGAAAAGCTCATAAAGAAAGCATTCCCAACGGTTCCCCACTCCGAAAATAAACACGTCATGGTTAAGGGTACAAAATCCCCCTATGACGGAGATACAGCCTACTGGAGCGAACGAAACAGCAAGCTCTACAACGGCGAAACCTCTATTGCCCTCAAGAAGCAAAACCACAGATGTGCTTCCTGTGGTCTAAAATTCATCGATGAGGAACGGGTCAACCTACACCACATCGACGGAGATCATGCTAACTGGAAGAAAAATAATCTTGAAGCAATTCACGAGAGTTGCCACGATTACAAACACATGAGCAAAAGCGCAAGCTGAGAACATCGGAAGCTGGGTGCGGTGAAAGTCGCACGCCCAGATTTAACTGAGAGGTGCGGGAGATAATACCCCCCATCGACTCAACCAAGCCAGCATCCGTAGACGTTTAATATTTTTCAAAGCATCTTTGCAAACTTGGCAATGTTGGGTATGAGTTGTCCAGACATCAAAAAGCTTTTGTTTGTCTAATTCGGGCAAGGGAAGATCGGTATTACACCCTGAAGCCCAAGGAATACTACCTCCAGCTTTTTTCTCCAACCACTGGCGAAATGCAATTACCATTTTATCTTGAGGATTGGGTGTATAAACTGCGTTCACCCATTGGCCCTTTTGACGTTTAGCTAGAATCTTCTGTTGATAATGAAGAAATACTAAATCTTGGTGTAAGAACAAGGATGACAAAACATGGCCTAGCCAAGTTGGCATTGGTAGTCCAAAGACTCCTAATCCTTTAGGTGTCTTGCCCATCTCGTTCTTAACTAAGACCTGGCAGCCAATATGACGACACCATCCTGGACGTGTAGGACTAGCATACAATGCCAAGATCAGCTTACCACCATCGCGTGAAGTAGAAACAATTCTCATCTGACAAGGTGGTTGGAAGTCGTGAATCGCTTGCTCAATCGTGGGGGCAGTCGGTGTAATTTCAAAAGAAAATCCTTCTTGAGTAGACATTTCCTTGATGCAAAGCATATCGTAGTAATTAGCATCTTTATACCGATTACCAACTATACCGTGGTGAGAAACAGGTACATGGGCTGGGTCAGCTACATTCTCCATGAAAAAGTCCCATCCATAGGGTAGGTCACGTATATTCCAAAATAGATGAACTACTCTGTCGGAGTTTTCTTCAAGTTCTGGAATAATTCGTGGTGTCCTCAATTGACTTTCAAGCTGTGCTTCAGAACCAGACTCAGCCCAAACCCACAATAAACCCTGCCGTTCTTGTGTTGGATAACTAATTGCAGATGACTTTGAATTTGAGCAGTGTTTAGAGGATGTCTGCTGATCTTTTGACTGGGGAATGCTCACACAGTTTCCCTGCGAATCAAAACGCCAAGCATGATAAGCACATAAAAGTGTGCCATCAGACTCAACACGCCCTTCTGAAAGAGGAGCTAGTCGATGTGGGCAAGAATCTTCAAAGCAAGACCATTTACTCAAACTGTCTTGCCACAAGACTAAATCTTTTCCTAATAACTGTATTGCATGTGGGCGAGATGGATCTAGAAAATCCACAACTGCTACAGGATACCACTGCTTTGTCCATTGAAATACTTCTTCTTTGTTTTGATTCAATGGAATGCTTGCGTTATCCATATCCCCTTGAAAATCTATTTTAGTGGTCATGTGTGTTCTTTTATGTTTTTGAACTAATAAAGTTAGAGCTGTTTAATATTTAATATAGTTGCAATTCCAGGTACGCTCTTTTCTACTTAAAAAAAACTTTCTTCGCTTGCTGCTTGATGGCATAAAAACTATGTATCCCCTCAAACACCCGTTCAGGAGACAGTTGCTCAAAACGACAGCAGGTAATTTTATCTCTAAGATAGTACTGGTATACTATAAGCTGAGGTTGTATTTACTTCTTTGAAAATGCTGTGAAAAACGAGACTGCTTGTGGTGGAGCTACGCTTGGGACAAGAATCTGTCGCTAGAACTAGGAAAATAATTCATGTTGATATGGATGCTTTTTACGCATCGGTGGAACAGAGGGACAACTCTAGTTACCGAGGCAAACCGTTAGTCGTCGGTGGCAGCCCGAATCAGCGAGGTGTAGTTGCAGCCGCCAGTTATGAAGCTCGTAAGTTTGGGATTCGTTCCGCGATGCCGTCAGTAACAGCAATTGCAAAATGCCCCGGACTGATATTTGTCAGACCAAGATTCGACGTTTACCGAGAGATTTCTGCTGCAATCCACGCTATCTTCAAACGCTACAGTGATTTAGTGGAAGGGGTTGCACTAGATGAAGCATATTTGGACGTTACTGAGAATAGGCAAAACATCCCCTACGCTTCTACTATCGCAAGACACATCAAAACTGCGATTTCCCAGGAAACTCAGTTGACGGCAACCGCAGGCGTGTCAATTAACAAGTTTCTTGCAAAAATGGCATCAGGGCAGAACAAGCCCAACGGACTAAGCTGTTACGCAGTTAGATTGTATAATATTAGATTAATTACTTAATCTAGTA